>DATCCQ010000258.1:0-3346 GCA_036511185.1 Gaiellaceae bacterium | reverse complement strand
CCCGCCGATGACCCGCCCATCAACCCGGTTTCGAGTTTGTCGGCCATCGCCCGGACTAGAGGCTTGGCGTCCTTCCGCCCCAGGACGACCACGGTGCCTCCGCCCCCGCCGCCGCTGATCCGCGCTCCCACGAGGCCCTGCTCCCAACCGGCCCTGCGGACCGCGTCGACGAGCGCATCCGTTCGAGGCGTACCCAAGCCGCAACGCGAATAGCCGGCGTGCGACGCGTACATCAGCTTCCCGAGTAGTCGTGCACGGTTCGCAGTGACGGGTGCGGCGAGGAGCTCTGCGAACCTACGTACGCGCACCTGCTCCTCGAGCGGGTAGAGAGTCGCCGCGCGCACGGGGTAGACGACATCGGGCTCGATCACGCTCACGGGATCGTCAACTCGCTCGCGAAGGCGCAGGAACTCCTCGCCCACGAGCTGCTCGGGAAGCCGTTCCGGATCGACCTGCGCAGGGTCGAGCTCAGCCAGATACTCGTCGCGGCAGCCAAGCAGCGCTTTCCCCATGAAGGCGGCACATCGCGCGCGCCTGTAGCCACCGCCGGCGACGGCATGGCGCACGCCTGAGTCGATCCCCCACACGGCGAGTGGCGGCGGAAGCGGGATCGAATCCACGATCTCGGCGGGCCGACAGAGGAGCTCGAGCAGCCGCCCGCGCTCGCCGCAGATCGCAGTCATCTGATCCATCGCGCCGCACGGGGCGCCGGCAAGCAGCTGCTCGGCACGCTGCCCGAGGAGAGCCAACCGGTTGGGTTCGAGCGGGCGGCCAAGGCAGGCTGCAACCGCCTGCAGTACAGCGACCTCGACAGCCGCGGAGGAGCCCACGCCCTTCCCCTCAGGGACGTCGGACGAGATGAGTAACCGCAGCCCGGGAAGCACCGCCTGTTCCTCACGCACGAGTAGCGCGATCGGGCCGACGACGTATGCCGCCCACGCGTCGGGACCGCTGAAGCGATGCGCGAGGGTCTCGAGCGGCGCGTCGAGAAGCTCGTCGACGTCGAGCGCGATGCGCCGATCGCCGCTGACTGCAACGACGCGGCCGTCCGAATGTAGCTGAGCGGCGGCTAGCGCCGCTGCGGTGAGCGGTAGCGTGAGCACGAGCGAGCCGGAGTAGTCGGCTATCCCGCCGAGGACGTCCAGACGGCCGGGAGCGCGGGTTACGACGATGGGCGCTTCAGACGCAAACAAGCGGCTCCGCGTGGCCCGCTCGCAGAACGCGTCCGCGTCAGGGAAGCCGCTCTCGGTGCCCGGTGCGCTCTCGACTTCGACGCGAGACAGCTGTTGATCCACTCCCCAGCTCATGCGTGAGTTGTCGACATTGCCGTCTAGCCTATTGCATAAGAGGTCGTCCGCCTACAGCGCCGCTGTTTCGCAGAGGGCGGCTAGGTCGGCTACCGCTCACCGAACTGCTGGATGATCGCCACCGCCAGCAGCGGATCTCCAAGCGACTCGAAGACCTGGTCGGCCTTCAACTCGACGCCCTCGACCGACGGAACCCCGAGCACGTACAGGCCGGCCGCCCGAGCGGCGGCAACGCCCGGTGGAGAATCCTCCAGTGCAATGGAATGCGCAGGATCGACTCCAAGCAGTTCGCACGCACGCAGGTAGAGATCGGGCGACGGTTTCGGCGCGGAGACGTCTTCGACGCCTAAAGTGACCTCGAACTCCCCGGCCAGGCCGACGCGGCGAAGTCCGGCGAGCAGGTGACGGCGCGGCGCATTCGACGCGACGGCGAGCGGCCAGCGACCTCGGAGCTCGTCAAGGAGCTCGAGGGCGCCCGGCCGCAGCTCTGCGCCGGTGGCGATCGCCTCCAGGGCCAGCGCGTACATCTCTTCGCTTAGCTCACCGCCGTGTCCTGGAAGCTCGAGCAGACGCTCGAGGATAGAAGCCGCCGTTACCGGCGCAGTGCCTACCAGAGCACGTTTCGCCTCGAGGCCGAACGCCCGGCCGTAGCGTCGAAACACGCGCTCTTGCGCACGTGTCCAGCAGGGTTCCGTGTCGAGCAGAAGCCCGTCATTGTCGAAGACGATCCCCACCTCTGCTACCACGGCGACACCCTAACGGGTTCCAGATAGACGTGGGGCGGGTTAGGCGTGTCACCGGCGCAAGTCCGGCGCCTTCGGCGCCATGACGACTTGCGTCGGTTCGCTCGAGTGAGAGCCGCAGTGGGTCGCGCCCGCCATATCGGTCGCTCCGTTTCCGCCAAAAGTCCGCCTCCCGTTGGGAGGCATGACGACTTTCGGCGGTGAGAAGCAAGAGCAACCGGGGGACGGCGTTGGTGAGCCGCGCCCGCCATGTCGGTCGCGGCGGCCGGTAGAGCTCGACGCAGGTGGATCCGGACTGGGAGAAGGTAAAGTCTCTCCTCGATCGACTCGGAGGGGTGGCAGAGCGGTCGAATGCGGCGGTCTCGAAAACCGTTACCCGTCACTCGGCGGGTCGGGAGTTCGAATCTCCCCCCCTCCGCTTCACTTCCCCGGCCGGGACTCCTTCCGGCCGGGCGCGACCGGCCTACGGAGCCGCCTGACGCCGCTGACGGCACGATCCTCTCCAAGCCCGTGTGGAAACACTGTCCTCTCCGGGCTCGCACCGCCAGCGGCGCCCCGAGAAAGCGAGGATCACCTGGTTATTTCTTCGAACTGCGCGGCATACAGAAGACGGCCGACGCCTTTCCGATTACCCCTCTTTATGGGCGCGAAGCCGAGCCAGCCGCTTCTGCGCGCGATGACGAGAGAACAGGAGGTACTGAAGCGCGCCGAGCGCGAGGACGGCGATGATTGCTCCGGCTAGGCTCGAGTTGCGGAAGCCGGGAGCGTCGACGTCGAGCGTTCGCTCGGCTGCATGGGCAGCTCCGCCCCGCCCGATGACGATGCCCAGCGTGAGCAGGTTCGGGGCCGCGGCGAGCACCGTGGCGGCTGCGAAAGCGGCCCAGTGCTTCCAGGGACGGCGCTTGTGGAACCCCCAACGCCCGACCAGCAGCGGCAGCAACGTGAAGACGAACCCATAGAAGAGCCCGAGCGCAACTCCGACGGTCATGCTGCCGCCAACCTGGCGACCAACCAGATGCGACCACCAGCGCGGCAGGAAGGCGGCGCCGAGGAAGGCAAGCACAACAAGTACGACGACTACGCCAAGCCCCACGAGCAGGCGCTTCGACCAGTTGGTCTCATGGGCGGCGGTTCTCTCAGGTTGTGCGGTCACTGTTCTCTCCCTGGTCGCGGACACGGCGATTCGCGTCTTAGTGAGTTGCCGAACATCGTAAACCGGTGAGCGACGCGATTCCAGGACGCGAAGACGCGGACACAGGGGTGTCGGCTCTCGCGTCTCTGGCGAGCCGCTGGCCG
>DATCCQ010000257.1:0-5113 GCA_036511185.1 Gaiellaceae bacterium | reverse complement strand
GGCGCCGACACGATCTGGGGCCACATGATGCGGGCACTCCAGTTCACGCTGGAAAATCGCGGCCCGCAAGGTCTTCCCCGCATCGGCTTCTCCGATTGGGATGACACGCACAACATCGACCGCGGCTCGGGCGAGGCCGAGAGCGTCTTCGTGGCTATGCAGTTCTGCTGCGCACTGCTCGATCTGGCCGAGCTGAGCGATCATCTGGGTCGTCCAGAGGCCGAGCGCTTCCGAGCCCTGCACGGGGAGATGGCCGATGCCGTCAACACCTGCGCCTGGGACGGCGACTGGTACGCACGCTCCTTCGACAACGAGGGAAAGCCGATCGGCGTTGCCAGCGAGGAGTTCCAGAAGATCAGCCTCAACCCGCAGAGCTGGAGCGTACTGGGCGCCGTCGCTCCGAAAGACCGTGCCGAGAAGGCGATGGAGTCGATGCACGAGAAGCTGAACAGCGAGTTCGGCATCGCTCTGCTCTGGCCGCCCTACGAGCGCGGTACTCAGCGGGTGCGCGGTACCTCAACCTTCCCGCCCGGCGCCAAAGAGAACGGCGGTATTTTCTGCCACGCCAACACCTGGGCGATAATCGCCGCCGCCACGCTCGGCTGGGGAGACCGCGCCTTCCAGTACTACCGCCAAGTCCTCCCGCTGGCGCGCGAGGACGCCGATCGATTTATGGTCGAGCCCTACGTCTACTGCCAGAACGTCTGCGGCCCCGCCCATCCGCAGTTCGGCATGGGGCGCAACGCCTGGCTCACCGGCACGGCTTCCTGGACCTACGTCGCCGGCACTCAGTGGATCCTGGGCATCCGCCCGAGCTACGAGGGGCTGCGTATTGCCCCGGTGATTCCGCGCGACTGGCCCGGTTTCAGCGCCAAGCGGGTCTTCCGCGGCGTCACCTTCAAGATCACCGTCAAGCGTGCGGGCGAGGGCAATAACGTTTCGCTTGTCGTTGACGGTAAGCCGCTGGAAGGGGACGTTGCGCCGCTTCCAAGCGGCAAGGAGGAGGTCGCCGTCGAGGTTACGCTCAGCTAGGAGTTGCAGCGCGTAGCTCGAAAGAGCAGCGAATGCGACACGGCGACTTCTACGGCGAGCAGACGCTCCTACTAGAGGGCGAGCACCTGAACGTTGAAGTCCTCGCCGAAGCGGGGCCGCGCATCGTCCGCCTAATGCTCTCCGGCTCGAGCGAGAACGTGCTGGGAGAGGTAGCCGACATCGGTTGGGACACCCCTTGGGGGCGCTTCCAGCCGCGTGGAGGGCATCGGCTTTGGTATGCACCTGAGAATCCTCCGCTCGCCTCGGCGCCGGACGAGGGCGACCTCGTCGTCGGCGAAGGCGCACACGGGCTTCGCCTCGAGCGGGTCGAGCCCCAGTCCGGCCTGCGCAAGGTCATGGAGGTCGAGCTTGCCGCAGATCGCGCGGCTGTGACCGTCAGGCACTGCATTCGGAACGAGCACGATGCGGCCGTCGAGCTGGCTCCCTGGGCGATTACGATCCTGCCGCCGGGTGGGATCGCCTTGCTACCGCAGCAGAAGGGGCCGATCGGAGAGAATGAGTATCTGCCCAATCGCACGCTTGTTCTCTGGCCCTACAGCTCGGTCTCGGATCCCCGGCTAGAGCTTGGTGACGAGTTGGTGCTAGTGCGTGCCAACGCGGCGCCGTCGCCCTTTAAGATCGGACACCTCAACCGAGCCGGTTGGGCTGCCTACCTTTTCGGCGGCGTGCTCTTCTGCAAGCACTTCGACCCTCGAGCGGAGTGCGTTCACGCCGATCTCAACTCCAACGTCGAGGTCTACTGCAACGACCGCCTGCTCGAGCTGGAGACGCAGGCTCCTCTTTCTATCCTCGAGCCCGACGCTGAAGCGACGCTCGAAGAGCGCTGGGAGCTGCACCAAGTCGGCGCCGTCGATTCGAGCGTCGAGGGTCTCTCGGCCCTGCTGACCAAGCTTGGTCTCGCTTGAGGCCTAGCTTGATTCGCGCTTCGGACCTATCCCGCTGGGCCCGCACGATCGATGCGGCCGCTCAGGCCAACTTGGAGATGAGAGTTGCGATGACTCCGCCTGCCAGGATGTAGATACCCAGCCCTAGGCCGAGATGCCCGTAGGAAGACGGAGACGTGATTGCGAGATTGTGATCGGTCAGGAAGAGCCCGGTGCGCACTATGACCGTCGCAACCGAGGCGAACGCCGCCAGCGATGCGATTCCGTGCAGCGACTCGTCCTTTGCGTAGCCACGAATGATGCGAGCGATGCCGAGGGCGATGATCAGCGCAGCGAAGACGAGCATCGCGTTACCGAAGCGGGAGCCGGCGACATTGAGCGTGGCGCTCTCGTTGTTGGCGAGATGGGCGGTGAACCAATCCTACCGCGAGCCGAACGCCACTAGACCGCCGCCGAGCAGAAGTAGAAAGCCAGCCAGCACGCGCCAGAGTATGCCGGAACTCCGCTCCCGAGGCGGCTGTAGCGAGAGCGCGCTGACGTTGCTAGCCGGCCGTTCGGCCGGCCAAATGGAGGGAGAACCAGTCGCGTGCCAGCACGGCCACCTTCTCCAGCGCCCCTGGTTCCTCGAACAGATGCGTCGCTCCTGGAACTATCTCGAGCCTGCACTCGGTTGCGAGCTCCGCGGCAGCGCGTTGGTTTAGATCAAGCACGACGGCGTCTCTTTCGCCGACGATCAACAGCGTGGGGGCGCTCACGTGTCGAAGCGCCTTGCCGGCGAGATCGGGTCGACCACCACGCGAGACGACGGCCTTGATCAGTTCCGGTCGTCCTGCAGCGGCGAGAAGAGCCGCGCCTGCTCCTGTGCTGGCTCCGAACAGTCCGAGCGGGAGCGAGGTCGTGCCTTCATTCGCATGCAGCCAAACCGTTGCGGCCAAGATCCGATCGGCCAGCAGGGGGATGTCGAAGCGAAGTGCGCCGGTGCGGGAATCTTCTTTCTCCTCGTGCTCGCTCAACAGGTCGATCAGCATCGTCGCCAGCCCGGCATGCTCCAAGACGGCGGCGACGTGACGGTTACGCGGGCTGGCGCGGCTGGAGCCCGAGCCATGAGCGAAGAGGACAATGCCGTCGGCGCCCTCCGGGATGCGCAGCGTCCCGACGAGCTGTACGTCGCCGACCGGAATAGCTACATCGTTCTCGCGCGTATTCATTCCTCATCCACCCGCATCGATTCTTCGAGCAGTCTACGGACCTCGTCGTCGGAGACTTGCTCGAAACGGTCGTACCAGAGGCTGACGGCGTAGAAGTTCTCGGGCCTGAGTGGGCTCACCAGCTCGTCTACCTCGGCGCTCAGAGTGCGGCAGGTATCTGGGGCGGCCGTGGGAACGGCGACGATGATTCGGGCCGGGCTCTTTGCCCGAACGGCCGCAACGGCCGCGCGCATACTGGCGCCGGTGGCGAGGCCGTCGTCTACGAGAATCACCGTCTTGCCGGCGAGCTCGATGTTGGAACGGTCGCCGCGGTAGAGGAGCTCTCGCCGTGCCAGCTCGCTGCGCTCGCGCTCGCTTACCGAGTCGACCACATCGCTCGTCAGCCCGACGTAACGAATCACTTCGGGATTGAGTATCTGCGCTCCGCCCGAGGCAATCGCCCCGAACGCGAGCTCCTCGTGGCCCGGCACTCCGAGCTTGCGGACTACGAAGACATCGAGCGGGACTCCGAGCGCCCGCGCAACTTCGAATCCCACCGGTACGCCGCCGCGCGGGAGCGCAAGCACCAGAACGTCGTCCCGCCCGGCGTAGTCCGAAAGCAGCTCACCGAGATACAAGCCGGCCTCCGAGCGATCGCGAAAGCGGCTTGGAATCGGACTCTGCCCGGTCTGCACGGCTCGCTGCCCCCTCGCTCGAGACCTCTGTCACAAAGAATGCAACACAAAAGCTTCGTGTGGGGAGTGGATTCAGGGGAAGTTAAGAAAGCTTCGCTATGGTGGGCGCGCGTTACGGGGACGCCCTTCTTGCTGCACACGCCTTACCGGGGGCACCACCCTTGACAGCGAACGCATGTTCGATTAGAAAGGAGGTTCCGATCGGCAAGCCGCTTTACCTATCAAGTAACCTCCGTAATCCAGAAGGCAGTTACTCTACTTTCCACTTGACTTCGAGCGCAGACGAAGACCTAGCATGACCGACGTGGATTCCAGCCGGACCGCCCAGATAGCGAAGCCGCCCGCAATCGACCGCTTTGTCGAGTACGTGCGTATGTCGGTCAACACGCGCTGGGAGATCGCGCGCGAGTTGCCGAAAAGCGGCACCGGCGTCACTATCGCGGCCGTCATCTTGAACATCGTGCTCGGCGTCTTGCCGGTGCTCTTCATCCTCGGCACGAGCGTCATGCTCGGCCGGGTGCCGGCGGCGACCAAGGCAGGAGTCGGCTCCGGCGCCTGGGACTCCCTTGTTTACGCCTTCCTTCTCGCGGCCTCGGCCTTCGTCCTGATGCAGCTACTGACGCCGCTTCAGGCCGCGCTCGGCGAGTTGATCACGAGACGGGTCGACGGCCAGGCGGCCGATCGCTTGATCAGCGACTCGCTGCGAACTCCAGGGATAGGCCCGCTCGAAGATCAGGAACTGCTCGACGAACTGAGCGAATCGGCCGACCAGCTCGAGTTCGGCTTCCGCACCCCGGGCCGCGCCTGCGCGGGGCTGGTGGCGCTGATCGCTCGTTATCTCCAACTCGTCAGCCTCGTCTTCATCATCGGCGTCGTCTTCTCCTGGCTCGCGGCGGCTGCGCTCTTTGTCGCCACGATGCTCTTTCGCTACGGCCAGCGCGGCGGTTTGCGCAAGTACTCGGCCGTCTTTCGCAAGAACGTCAACATCCGCCGCCGCAACTACTACTTCCGCCGCGTCGGCCTCGACCCGCCGGCCGCAAAGGAGCTGCGCATCTTCGGTCTGGCGCCCTGGGTGCGCGACCGCTACCGGGAGTCTTATCTCGAGTCCATGGGGCCGGTCTGGAAGGAGCGGCGGCGCATTTACCTCAAGCCATTCCTGATGATCACCGCCTTCGCGCTGATCGTCTCGGCCGCCGCGCTCGCCGTGCTCGGTCACAGCGCCGCGAGCGGGCATATCGCCCTCCGAGACCTCGCTCTTACCTTCCAGGCGGCGATCGCGGCCATCAACCTGGGC
>DATCCQ010000256.1:0-12340 GCA_036511185.1 Gaiellaceae bacterium | reverse complement strand
GCCGCCGCGAACAAAACGACGATGGCTAACCCGATGTAGCCGCCGCGCTCGACGATCTTGACTGCGCGGTTGAGGTTGGAACCGACTAACAAGCCGACGGCCATCACCGCGGCGACCCAGCAGGCGGCGCCGAGCGCGTTAGCGATCAAGAAAGCGCGCCAGTGCATGCGCGAGATACCGGCGATCGGCCCGGCGAAAATGCGCAGGATGGCCACGAAGCGGGCCGAGAAGACAACAACCCAGCCGCGCTGTCGCTTGAAGAATGACTCCGCCCGAGCGATGCGCCTGGGGTGGTAGAAGCGCCGGATTCCCGGCAGCGTCCAAAACTGCTCGCCGTAGTGGCGCCCGAGCGCGTAGCCGATGTTGTCGCCGACGACCGCGCCGGCCCAGGCACAGAGCGCCACCTGCCAGGGCACGAGCGTTCCGTGACCGGCTGTGACGGCCGCGATCACGAGCACCGTCTCGCCGGGGATAGGAATACCCATCGACTCGATCCCCACGCCGAAGAAGACGAGCGGCAGTCCGATGATCTTCAGGAGGGTCTCGATCGCGTGAACGAACATCGTGAGCCGGCAGCTTCTAACGCCACGCCGAGCTCGTGCCAGTCAACGACCGCCGCAACTGACATGGCGGGCGCGGCTCACCAACGCCGTCCACCGACCTCCACATTCCGAGCACTGTCCACGACTGCGGCAAGCCCGCCTCGCATGTAGGAGCAGGCGAGTCACACGCGCCGAAGGCGCGAAGGCTCGTGCACAGAGGTCATACCGCCGGAAGTCTTCGCCCGCTGAGCCGCCATACGGAGAAACCGCTGTACAACGAGAATAGCTAGCTTACTTGCTCGGGGCGCCGCTGGTGGTGCGATCCAGGAGAGAACACACTCGGCCGCCGCGACCGGCATGACGGGCGCGGCAAACAGCCGCTGTCCCCTGGTTGTCTCCGTTTCTACCGACGAAAGTCTTCGCCGGCTGAGCCGGCGGACTTTCGTCGGAGAATGGGGGAGGGAGGATTCGAACCTCCGTAGGCTGAGCCGACGGGTTTACAGCCCGCTCCCTTTGGCCGCTCGGGCACTCCCCCGGGAAGAAGCGCCATTCTACCCACGAAAGTCTGGCGACTTTCGTGGGAGACGGAGAAAGAATCGAGCGCAGCTAGAGCGCTAGCTCCCGGTCGCCCTTGTCATTCACCGGCGGAAGTCGTCATGCCTACCAAAGGGGGGCGGACTTCCGGCGATTAATGGACGCTCGCTTTAGCCGATCGGGCACTCCCCCGGGGGGAAAGCGCCGTTGCGGCGACGCCGAAATACCGGCTCTAAGAAAGCCGCCGCGACCGACCCGCGCGGGCGCGGTTCACAGACGCCATCCCCCGATCGCCTCTGTCTATCACCGATGAAAGTCGTCATGCCCCCGGAGGGGGCGGACTTTCGTCGGAGTACTAAAGCAGTGGCGCTTTTGTGCCGATGCAACGGCGGATGGAACTTGATGAGCTCCTTACCCGTGTTGTTGAGATCGGGGGATCTGACCTTCACCTCAAGTTGGGTCAGCCACCGATCGTTAGGCGCGATGGCGAGCTCGGCGCGCTCGACGGCTTTCCGCCGCTCGGGCCGAAAGAGCTGAATTCCATCCTCGAGACGCTGACCCGGCATCTTCCCAGCAAGTTGCAGGAGTTTCGGCAGACGGGCGAGCTCGACATGGCCTTCACGCATCCGAGCCTACCGCGCTTCCGCGTCAACGGCTTCCGGCAGCGCGGTGCTATCTCGTTTGCCTTCCGCGTCATCCCGCGTGAGATTCCGACCTTCGATCAGCTCGAGCTGCCGCCCGGCGTGGCCAATCTCGCCAGTTATCACCGCGGCCTCGTGCTCGTCACCGGTGCGACCGGAGCTGGTAAGTCGACCACCCTTGCGGCGATGGTCGACCACATCAACCGTACGCGGCGGCAGCACATTCTCACGATCGAAGATCCGATCGAGATCCTTCACGCCGATCGCGGCTGCATCGTCAACCAACGTGAGATCGGCCTTGATTCCGCTTCCTTCGGTCAGGCTCTACGGCGCGCTCTCCGCCAGGATCCAGATGTGATCCTGATCGGCGAGTTGCGCGACCGCGAGACCGCCGAGACCGCACTGCAAGCGGCCGAATCTGGGCACCTGGTGATGTCGACCATGCACACGATCGACGCTGCCGAGACGGTTTCGCGTCTCGTGGAGCTCTTCCAGGAGAGCAAGCAGGTGCAGATTCGCTCGATTATGGCCGGCGTGTTGCGCGGTGTAGTCAGCCAGCGCCTATTGCCGCGTATCGGCGGCGGCCGCGTGGCTGCGGTCGAGGTAATGGTTACCAACGCCCGCATCGCCGATTTGATCCGCGAGGGCAAGAGCGAGGAGATTCCCGAGGCGATCGCCGACGGCGCGTTCTTCCAGATGCAGACCTTCGCTCAGTCGTTGATCCAGCTGGTGCTGGACGGGAAAGTCGACAGGGAGATTGCTGCCAACGCAGCGTCGAACCGCCACGACTTCCTCGTTCAGATCGATCATGAAACCAAGAGCCAGGCGGCCGGGGAGCAAGGAAAGGAAACGGCCGACGGCGCCCCGGGTGGACTCGGGCCTGCGCTCACTGGTAGTGCGGGAGGCGCGTCGCCCGACGCAGGATCGCTCAGGGTCGCCGGTCCGGACGGATGAAGCGGGCGCTAGCGGGCGCTCTACTGGCGTTCGCGCTATGTGCCGGAACCGCGAGTGGCGACACCTTTGCGGTCGTCTCCTCCACGGATTCCTCTTTTAGCTCGGGTTTCTCACTCGCAAGTGGTGGGCTGCCGAGCTCCCAGTTACCGAACAGCGCCGGCTCGCTCGCTCTTCCCTTGACCTGGACCGCACAGGCCGGCGATGAGACGCCTGTCACCTCTGCCCAGTTGCGCGGAATCTGGCAGTCGGCCGGCGCCGCCTACGGCATCCCCTGGTCGGTGCTGGCAGCGATCAACAAGGTCGAGTCGAACTTCGGCCGCAACATGGGCCCGAGCTCGGCCGGCGCGATCGGCTGGATGCAGTTCATGCCCGATACCTGGCTACGTTGGGGCGCCGACTACGACGGCGACGGGGTTGCCGACCCCTGGAACGCCAAAGACGCCGTCTTTTCGGCGGCGCGCTACCTGGCTGCCACAGGTGGTGCGAGTGACATCTCGCGAGGTGTCTTCTCCTACAACCACGCTCAGTGGTACGTCGACGAAGTGCTCTCTCTGGCCGGCTTGCTGGCCAACGACAGCTCGCTTTCTTTCTCGCTCGACGTGCTTCAGGTGAATCTGGAGAAGGCCGAGCGGCGAGTAGCCTCGCTCAGCCAGGAGATCGCCCAGACGCGTGCTCAGGCCGGCGAGATCGGGCGCCGCGCGCAGCGAATGCTTACCGCCGCCGAGACGGTCACGCTAATCGACGCGCGCTCCGCCGCACGCGCACGGGCAGCTCAAGTTCAACTCAAGGCCAATTCGATCGAAGCGCGCCTTCCGGAGTTGAGTGCCGCGCTCGAAAAGGCGAAGAAGAGCCTCGCGAGTGCGCGCGCCAGCTCACAACCGCAGTCCTTCAGCTCCGGCACCTCGGTGTATCTCGCCAGCGCTCTCTACCAGAACGGTTATGTGTTTCCAGTCGGCGGCGGGCCGAGTCGAGTCTCGGTTGGGCACACCCATCACGACTACCCGGCAGCGGACATCGCGGCGCCCGCCGGTTCGCCCGTCTACGCGCTGGCGGACGGCATTGTCGTCAAAGCCTGGCGCAGCATCGATCCTCTCTGCGGTATCGGCTTGAGATACCGCACAGACGACGGTCAGATTTGGGCCTATTGCCATCTCTCCTACATCGAGCCCTCGGTCGTGACCGGCACGCCGCTGACGGCCGGGACGCTGATCGGCCTGGTTGGCTCGACCGGGCACTCGACCGGGCCGCACCTACATCTCGGACTGATTCCCTCGAGTAACGGCTATCCGCAGGACCAGACCTGGTTCCAGAGCTTCGCCGACATCGCCTACCGCTGGCAGGACGAGAGCACGCAGTCTGTCTCGATCGATTCCACAGCCCTCAGCTCGCCGCTGATCTTCGCGGTCGTGAACGGCGCGGCCGGCGAATCGACGACGAGCACCTGGACCGTATCCTCGCAGTCGATCTCGGCCTCGATGGTGTCGGAGTCGAGCCCGGCCTCGGATTCAAGTGCAAGCGAGAGCTCGCCCTTCGCGACGGCGCCCGGAAGCTCCGCGCCGCAGAACTCGTCGGCTAGCGCCGACTCCGCCCCGAGCGAGCAGGGTTCGGCGCTTCCGTTCAGTAAGTAGTCCCTAGCTCGACTCAAGCTGGCATCCTGTCGAAATGAGGCTCATGGGAGTTCGGATAACGCTTGGCCGCATCGTGACGTTTATCGTCCTCTGCGCGCTTGTCTCAATGGCATTGGCCTTCCTCTTCACTCGCAGCAACTCGACGGCGGAGTCCAAGCGCAAGGCGAAGGTCACGGCGCCTCCGAACAAGGTTGTGCCCGGTGTGGTCGGCCAGCTGTATGTCTTTGCCGAGAGCACGCTGCAGGAGCACGGCTTTGGCTGGAAGGTCGTTGGCCCGGTCAAGGGCTGGGCGGGGGTAACGATCGCGAGTCAGGATCCCATCTCAGGTACGGCGGTTGTGGATACCGGCGCTCCGCTCGTGACACTGCACCTGGCGAAGCCGAAGGGCTACGTCACCCAGGGCACACCGGAGAACTCCTCGCCCTACGCAAGCACCGAAATCTTGTTGCCGGCCGGTTCTACGACTACGGGGAAGTCCACGACGAGCGCCCAGACGACGACCACGATCACGCTCTCGACCACGACCCCGACCACGACCAGCAACTCGACGACGTCAACAAAGACAGAGTCGTCGCAAGCCCGCCCGCCCGCTTTCACGATTTCGGGCGCGAAGGCCGAGCCGCTCGACGAGATACCGCTCCCCGAGCGGGCGAAGAACCTGAGCGCCTGGCTCGAGACGCATCGTGTGGCCAGCGCGGCGAACGAGCGCTACTGGCTGTTCCAGCATGCCTGGATCGTCTACGGCGCCAAGTTCGGCTGGTGGCACGGAGCGCAAGCGCTGGAGACTCTGATCGCGGTGGACAAGCGCGTCGAGCAGCTCTGGGGCGTCGGCGTCAAGAGCGAAGCCGAGGCTAGAGCCGCGCTCGATTTCGTGCACGCGCACGGCGGTTGAGCGAAGGTCGAACGGGTCAGAGCTACGAGTTAGCCGGCGCCGGCGCCGGCATGTAGCCCGACGGCACCTCGCGGAAGAGCAGGGTCGCGACTCCGCCGAGTGGCGGGAACCAGGGTGGGTTCAGGTTCGCCAGTGCGGAATAGTTCGCGCAGTTCGGTGCGGTGGTCGGGCACGACGGCGCGGTTCCGTAATCCGTGATGCGGTAGATGTTCTTCAGAGCGCCGCTGCCGTCAAAGTAGCCGTAGCCGCCTGCGGGGCTTCCGCTGCGCATGCATCCCGAGTTGCTGGCGTAGGTGGCCGTCCCGACGAAGGTCATTGTGCTGCTCGACCCCCTGTCGGGACCGTTCCTGCAGGCATAGTCGCCCCAGGTACCGTTCACGGCGATCGTCGCCGCGCGCCACCAGAGCGAGTCAGGGGGAGAGTACGCCGCGATGGTGACGTTGTTCTGCGCGATCAGGCCCAGGACATCGTCGTTGGGGCCGGAGATGCCGTCCGGGGACGCCTCGGAGGCGTAGTGCACGTCGCCGGCGGCGATGATGTCGGTGGCCGAGGCGACGGTCACACGGCCGTTGACCTGGCTCGTCGGCGAGCCGTCGGCGCTCGTAGCGCTGTAACCGCTGATGGCAGTAGGCCAGGAGATGATCGCGTCTTGGCCGGTATAGATGGCCCCGTTGGACGGGATAGGTCCGTCATAGGCGGGTGATGGAGGGGCCATGCCGCCCGAGTACAGCGAGACGGCCGCACCTGCTGGGAATGTCACGCCAGAAGAGCCACAGCTGCTGCACTTGACTGTGGTGAAGGATTGGCTCCCCTTCGCTGTATATGTGATTGGGACCGTAGGGGCTGACCCTGCGCTCGTAGCGATGTAGATGGGAGTGCTCGAGGAGGCGGAGTTTGGGAAGGACGCCGCGCTCTCGTTCACGGTCATGGTCGCCGACGTGCCGCTGTACAGCTTCACGCTGCTGGCCAGCTTGACGTCGTTGCAGTACGGCCGGATGTGGTCGGGGGCGGAGCTGTTGAGGCACTTCCAGACCTGGACGTCGCCGTCAGAGGTGAAGTTGAGACGCCAGGCGCTGGCGCTCGTGTCGTCGAAGTCCGTCCCGACACCGGTCGTCGACGAGCCCGTTCGCAGATTCGTGTTCATCTGGGCGTTCGTCTGTACCTGAGAGACTGAGCCGACGATGTTCTCGATGATGATCTTGTCCTTCCGTTTGGTCGAGATACTCGGAGTGGTCGAGTTGGTATAAATCTTTCCGGGACTGACCACGTTCGGCGGGTTGGAGTAACCGCCTGCCACGACGATGTTGCCCTCGACCAGCACATTGCCGTAGAACGTCGCGCCGCAGACGTAGAGATCGCCGCTGCTGTACACGTCGCCGTAGATCGTGCTCCCCCAGCAGGGATCGCCCGAGCCGTGGCCCATGCCGTTAATAATGAACTGGTAAGCCGCGGGCGTCGTGATTTTGGTATGAACCTCTACCGCTCGCTTCTGATAACTCGAATCGCAAACCAGCGGCGAAACGCTAGGATCCTGCACCTTGCAGCCGGTCGAGACGATGTCGGTGTAGTTGACGGCGGGAGTGCTCACGGTCGCCGCGTGGGGTGGGGTGATCATCAGGTTGTAGGCGTAGCCGCGCACCGCCGTCGTATTGGCAGACGCATCGCCGATTCCGGAGAACCACCAGTCTTCCCCGTTCGGGTAGGTCCACTTGACGCTCGACGGCCAGGCCGATGTGTTGCCGGGCTCACAGTCGCTCGTACTCGTGCTGTGCGAGACGAGCGCGCTGTTGTCGTCTCGCCTCCGCGTCGATTCGCCCTTGGCGACACAGTGGTCGTAATAAGCGGGATCCTCGGTCAGCTTGGCGAGGTAGTCGTTGAGACCCGCCTCGGCCGCCTGGTAGACGGCATCCGAGGTTGCGGCGCCGGCAGAGCTCTTGGACTCGTTCGACACCTGCTCGATCAGCACGACCGAAAGGACCGTTAATACCACGATCATCCCGACCACGGCTGCCAGCGCGATGCCGTCCTCGTTGGCCAGGAAGCGTTTTAGTCTACGAAGTCGCCTCGGCGCCTTCATGATGCGTTCCACCTCAGGGTTGCGACGGCTCCGTAGGTGAACCTCTCGCTGTTCGAGTACGGGGACATCACGGCCCGGACGACGATCGTCTTGAGCTCCGTCTTATCGGCCGGGACCTGGCACTGCCAGGTGATGAGCTCGGCTGAGGTCGAATTACTGGGATCGATCGTCATGTCCGGCGGCGACTGCTTGCAGTACTTGAACATCTGGCCCTCATACCATCCGCCGCTGCTCGGGTTACCGGTCGCGGGTGTCAGGATGGTGCCGATGGTGTGGATCGTTCCCGTGTCGCCGGGGTCGATCGGGGTTCCGTCGGTGTTATACGACGTGACGTCCGTCGCCCGTCGTTGTAGGACATGGCTCGTCAAGTTCAGCGAGTAGGTGATCCTTTGTAGAGCGATCGCGCCGGTCGTGCTGTTCGGCGCCAGGTGGTTGGGCGCGTAGAAGGAGATGGAGCTGTTGCCGTAGTTGACGATCGGCGTGGTCGTGGTTCCCGTGGTCGCGTCGCGTAGGTCTGAGACGAGCTGGTTGAGAGCGGCGCGTACCTCGGTCTGGGCGATGTTCTGAGCCTGCACGTGCGAACTTCGACTGATTGTGGTGGTGTAGGTCACGCTGAACATCGCAGTGGTGATGCCGAGTATCGCCATCACGACCACCAGCTCGATCAGGGTGAAGCCGCGCTCGTCGAGCGCTCGGCGAAGCCAGCGCTTCCAACCGGCGGCGCCAAGAGGTGAGAGTGCGGTTTGTGCGCGGGCGAATCTCAACATTGCCTCGCTAGGAGATCGAGACACAGAAGCTGTTGGAGGTTGTGGAAATCACCTGGCCTGCCAGAGTGCCCTGGTAGGTGTGCCATCTATCCGGGCTGTACTTGGCGGAGATGTCATAGGTGTCGACCGGAATGCCGGTGAAGGAATACGTCCCGCCGCCGAACGAGCTGGGGGAGTAGGTCGTGCTCGGAGTGTCCGACACAATGAGTTTTACCGTTGCGCCGCTCTGCAAAGATCCCTTCGGGGAGCTGGTGCAGCCGTTCGACGACCACGAGCCGTTGCGTACGGTGACGGTAACGGGCGTGGTCACCGGGGGCACATAGTCCGGCAGCGGCACATCAAAGGTCGACGAGAGGTTAGTCGGGTAGTTAGACGGCACCGTGAGCCCGGTCAACAGCCCGTGGCGCTCGTACGGCGTGGTCGTTGCGACATCCACCTGGTAATCCGAGCCGGGCGCGATCGGGTCGCCGTCGAGGGTGTCCCCGGGGTTGAGCGTGACGGTGCCGTCCGTGGTCGTGAACTGCTGCGAGACACCGAGCTTCACCGAGGAGATGGTCACCGTTGTCGAGCCCGTGTAGAGACTGGGGGCGTTGCTGCCGTCGATGACATGCACGATGATGCCGCTGGGCTTGTAGAGGTAGATCGTCGTATTGCTCGTGCCGCTCTTTTCCAGCGCGATGTGCCCTGCGCTCTGCGTCGCCGACGAGTCGCTCGGTGGTAGGTCGGCCGCCAGCGTCGTGTAGCCGACCAGCGTGGCGGTGATGTCGTAGTAGCCGAGAGGATCAGGATCGGTTGGAGTCGGCTCCAGCCCTTTGAAGGTGGCCACGCCGAACGAGGGCAGACCGCTGTCGATGCCGGTGTAGTCGCTCGCGCTGAAGCCGGCGTCCCAGGTCTTCGCGAGGTGGACGCGTACGCTTCCGAGCAGCGCCTTGGTCTGGAAATCTTGAACCGTGACGTTGATCAGGCCGTTGTTTAGGCCGCCGGTTTCGAGCGGCGTCGCGGAGGAGACGTAGGTGCGAGCCCTAGCCACCTCCGCCCCGTCCGAGGCTCGCGTGATCACGACCTGGATTCGCTTGAAGTTGGCGGCGGTGACGTAGCTCCCCGGGGTCGGGTCGTCCACATAAGTGATGCTGGTCGTGAGCGTGTACCAGAGCCCGGTTACCTCCTTGGATTGAACCGCCTGCACGACTCCGCCCGGGTTCCCGTCGACGAGGCCGACATTCCCGTAGTTGAGCTGACGGATGTACTCGATCTGCTGCTGCGCCAGCTCGAGCGCGATCGTCTTCTGGCGCGATCGTGAGTCGGCGGCAGTCGCCGAGGTGAGCACGCCGATCAGCGCGGTGCTGACGATGCCGAAGATGACGATCGCGAAGAGCGTTTCGATCAGCGTGACGCCAGCCTCGTGCCGGGCGGCGCGAAGCAGCCTGCTCGTAATGCACTTGATCTGGTCCACCTGAATGAAGCTTCGGCATAAACGAGCGAAACCTCGTCCCCCAATATCGCTATATAGGGGTACCGATTTCGGTTTGCACGCTGGACGCTCTTTGGGCTTGTCTGGAAGGGGTGAGAAGGGCGCGGGCGAAAACGCAGGCGCTAGCCTTGACGCAAAAGCGCCTCAAAGAACAGGAGCCGGCAATCCTCCGTCAGACACCCGATTCGTCAAAGTACCGGCCATGACCTTAGTGATCGCGATCTTGATGCTTCTGCCGGGGCTTGCGCTCGGCAGCTTCCTCAACGTCGTCGCTGCCCGCGTGCCGCGGCACGAGTCGATCGCCTTCCCCGGCTCGCACTGCATGACCTGTGGCCACTCGATCGCCTGGTACGACAACATCCCACTTGTCTCCTACACCGTGTTACGCGGTCGTTGTCGCAACTGCGGTTCCTCGATTGGGCTGCGCTATCCCGCCGTCGAGCTCGTGACGGCGCTGCTCGCGTCGGGCTGCGTCTGGAAGTTCGGGCTTCATCTAGAGGCGCTGCTCGCCGTTTTCTTCTGCGCCGTGCTGGTCGCCATCTCGGCCGCCGACCTCGAGCACCGCATCGTCCCGAACGCGATTGTGCTTCCGGCCGCCGTCATTACGCTCGCCGCCCAGACCGCTCTTCATCCTTCCGTCGAGTGGGCGATCGCCGCCTTCGCAGCGTCGGGGTTCCTGCTCCTCACGGCACTTCTCTATCCGGGCGGCATGGGCATGGGCGACGTGAAGCTCGCGTTCCTGCTCGGCGCGATGCTCGGCCGAACGGTTGTCGTGGCGCTCTTCGCCGGCATGATCAGTGCGCTTGTGCCCTCGATCTGGCTCCTCATCCGCCACGGCTCCAAGGCGCGCAAGATGAAGATCCCCTTCGCCCCCTTCCTGGCGCTCGGCGCCGTGCTGGCGCTCTTTGCCGGCAAGGCTCTCATCGACGCCTACCTGTCGCTCCTCTAGTCATCTCCAGGCGAGCTCCTCGAGCTCGATAAAGGCCTGCAAGCGATGGCCGAGTGGGTGAACGAATCGCCCATCTGCATCACTCGCGGCGGTGTCAAGTAGTCGCCTCTTGCTGCCGATAGCCCGTTCGAGGGATAGATGGCAGAAGAACGCCAATCCACCAAGAGTGGGGGACGCGCGGGCGCGCGCGAGAGCACGCGCCCGTTGGCCGGCGCGCGGCAAATCAACGAGCTCGTCGAGCTCCTTGGCGATCTGCTCGAGGCGACCGGCCTAGTCACGGCCGACAAGCTTGCCGCGGCGCGCAGCGACGCAGGAACCTCCGGCTCGCTCGTCGCCGCGCTCGCCGAGAACGGCGTGATCTCCGCAGAGCGGGTGGCCGAGGTTCGGGCGGCGCACTTCCATCTGCCGCTGATCTCCCTCGCAGACGAGAAGATCTCTCCAGATGCGGCCACCGCGATTCAGATTCACGTACTCGAACGCGTCGTCGCCCTCCCATACAAGCTTTCCGGCGAGCGCCTGCTCGTAGCGATCGCCAACCCCTCCGACGTCAGCGGCATCGACGAACTGAAGCTGGCAACGCGCTACCAGATCGAGCTCGGCGTCGCATCGAGTGAGGAGATCCTCGCGGAGCTCCAGAGCCTGCAGCGCGCCAACCAAACCCTCAACACGCAGTCGGACCTGCTGGAAGACGTCGAGGTTATCGATGAGGGCGCCGACGTCGACGACCTCGAGGCCGACGACGGTATCTCGGACGCGCCGCTCGTGCGCCTAGTGAACTCGATCATCTTCCAAGGCGCCGAGGATGGGGCGTCGGACATTCACTTCATGCCCGAGGAGGACGCGCTCGTCGTTCGTTACCGAATCGACGGCGTGCTGCAAGAGGCTCAGCGCGTCCCGAGGCGCATGGCCTCTGGTGTTACGACGCGCCTGAAGGTACTGGCCAAGCTCGACATCGCCGAGCGACGCAAGCCTCAGGATGGACGCATCTCGCTGAACGCCAAGGCGGCGGGGCGAACGCTTGACATCCGCGTTGCCGTGCTGCCGACGGTCGAGGGCGAGTGCGTCGTGATGCGCCTGATCGACAAGTCCAGGAAGACGCCGACGCTTGAGGGCCTCGGCCTGGCCGAGGACATGCGCGAGGCGCTGGAGCACGTGATCAAGAAGCCGACCGGTACGCTGCTCGTTACCGGCCCGACCGGCTCCGGTAAGTCGACCACGCTGTATGCGGCCTTGCACATAGTCGCCAAGCCCGAGGTCAACGTCATTACCGTCGAGGACCCGGTCGAGTATCGGCTGCAGGGCATCAACCAGGTTCAGATCAACACCAAGGCCGGGTTGACCTTTGCGGCCGTCCTGCGCTCGATCCTACGTGCCGATCCCGACGTCTTGATGGTGGGAGAGATTCGCGACGGCGAGACCGCCAAGATCTCGATCGAGGCTGCGCTCACCGGGCATATGGTGCTCTCGTCTCTGCACACCAACGATGCTCCGAGTGCGCTCACGCGCCTGAACGAGATGGGCGTCGAGCCCTTCCTCACCAGTGCCGCCGTCTCAGGCGTTCTGGCTCAGCGCTTGGCTCGGCGCCTCTGTCCCAACTGCGCCGAGATGTATACGCCTTCAGTTGGCGAGATGGTTGCGGTGAACGTCTCGCCCAGCGCCGCGGCCAAGCTCGATGGGATGGCCTTCTATCGCAAGGTCGGTTGTCCGCGCTGCAACCAGACCGGTTACAAGGGCCGGATCGGCATCTACGAGTTCCTGAACATGTCTGATGAGCTCGCCGCCTACTCGGCGACGAAGCCTTCACACGAAGAACTGAGAACACGCGCGATTGATCTGGGTATGCGCACTATGTGGGATGAGGGCATGGATAAGGTCTCCCAAGGGG
>DATCCQ010000255.1:0-12517 GCA_036511185.1 Gaiellaceae bacterium | reverse complement strand
GACGACGTTGCCGGGCTGGTACATGCTCTCGTGGAAGCCGGCGATCGTGCGCTTGCTGACCGAGGAGATCACCTCCGAGCGTCCCAGCACCGGTCGCCCGAGCGGATGATCGCCGAAAACGGCTTCGTTGACGAGGTCGTGAACGCGATCCTGGGGAGTGTCCTCGAGCATGGCGATCTCTTCCAGCACCACCTCGCGCTCGGCGTCGAGGTCACGAAAGGTCGGCACGAAGACCATGTTGGTCATGACGTCGATCGCCCGCTCCAGCTGGTCGTAGGGCACACGCCCGTAGACGACGGTGTGCTCACGCGAGGTGGCGGCGTTCAGCTCGCCGCCGAGCTCGTCGAAAATCTCGGCGATGCGGCGCGCGTTATAGGAGCGCGTGTCCTTGAAGAGCAGGTGCTCGATGAAGTGTGTGAGTCCAGCCTTGGCGGGCGTCTCGTCGCGGGAGCCGACGCCGATCCAAAAGCCGATCGCCACCGAGCGCACGGACGGCATTCGCTCCGAGATCACTCGCTCGCCCGAGGCGAGCTCCGAGAGGACAACCTTCTGCACGCCGCGATCCTAGCGAGCGCCGCCCGTTCCGCGGGGAAATCCCCGTTCAGCGCGGTTCGGATGGAGCTTCGGCAGGAAGGTCGGTCAGTGTCCGTTCGAGAGCAGCTGCTCGGCTTCTTGTAGAAGCTTCGGGCGATCGACGCCGATCATGTGCAGGATGCGGCTGGTGATCTCGAAGCCCGAGCAGACGAAGCCGTAGGTGATGTGCTCGGGCTCGATCGTGCGGTGCCCGCGTATACCGGCGGCCTCGGCTGCGGTGGCAAGGATGTTCGTGGCCTCCGAGGTGAGCTCAACGGAGCTCTGCTTCTCGTCGACCTCCCAGAGCGCCTCGGCGATCTGCGCTCTGGCGTCCTCGAGCGTTATGCCGTTCTTGAGTAAGAGTTGGGCGGCCGGACCGCCCTCTTCGAGCACTCCAACGATTAGATGCTCCGCACCGAGCTCGTGGTGATTGGTGCGGTCCATCTCATCGCAGGCGAACAGGAGCGCGGTACTGCCCCGTTCGCCGATGCGTACGCCCAACTCGCGCTGCAGCTGGGGCAAGTCGATGCGTGTCCGGCTGTCTTGCCTTTTCTCCCTGCTCTTCTTGCCCCAGTGCATGCGCATTCTTCTCCCTTACCTCAGCGCCTTGGTCCGGACGGTCGGCGCCGTCCTCTGTCGTTGTCCCTGGTCGGGCGCTCTTGCCGCTCGCCCTCGGGCCGGTTGGCCGCCTTCTCTTTGGCCATCTCGATCAGCGCGTCGGGCATTACGAGCTTATCGCCCTCGTGCTTGGCAACGAGCTTGAGCCCGATCCGACCGCGCTCCTTGTCGACCTCCTGTACGACGACGTCGATCACGTCGCCGCGGTCGAGCACATCCTCGATCCTGTCAACTCTTCCCGGGCCGACGTTGGAGACGTGGAGCAGTCCGTCGGTTCCCTTCTTCAGCTCGACGAAGGCACCGAACTGGGTCAGCTTGACGACCTTGCCGGTGTACTCATCGCCGACCTCAGGGGACTTGGTCATGGCGTGGATGGCTTCAACTGCCGCCTTGGCCTTGGTGCCCTCGGTGGCGTAGACGAGCACCGTACCGTCCTCCTGGATGTCGATCTGTACTTCGTAATCGGCTTCCAGCGCGCGGATCGTCTCGCCGCCCTTGCCGATGACCATGCCGATCATCTCCGGGTCGATCGAGACCGACGAGATGCGCGGTGCATGGTCGGCCAGCTCCTTGCGGGGCTCGGGGATGGCGGCGATCATCTTGTCGAGGATTTCCTCGCGCGCCCGCTTGGCCTGAGACAGCGCCGAGCTCATGATCTCGTGCGTGACGCCCGTGATCTTGATGTCCATCTGCAGGGCGGTGATGCCCTCACGCGTGCCGGTGACCTTGAAGTCCATGTCGCCCAGGTGATCCTCGGCGCCCTGGATGTCGGTCAGGATGACGTAGTCGTCGCCCTCCTTGACCAGTCCCATGGCGATGCCCGAGACAGGGCTCTTGATCGGCACGCCGGCGTCCATCAGAGCCAGCGTCGAACCACAGACCGAGGCCATCGACGAAGAGCCGTTCGACTCCAGCGTCTCGGAGACCAGCCGGATCGTGTACGGGAACTCCTCGGCCGGCGGGATCATCGGCTCGAGCGCCCGCTGAGCGAGTGCGCCGTGACCGATGTCGCGCCTTTTCGGGCCGCGCATGAAACCGGTCTCCCCGACCGAGTAGGGCGGGAAGTTGTAGTGGTGCATGTAGTGACGCTCGCCTTCGAGTGATAGGTCGTCGATGCGCTGACCCTCCTTAGCCGTACCGAGTGTCAATAGCGTCATCACCTGCGTCTGGCCGCGGGTGAAGAGCGCCGAGCCGTGGGTGCGTGGCGAGACCGACACTTCGCAGGAGATCGGGCGGATCTCCTCGGTGCCGCGGCCGTCGGGGCGGCGCTTGTCAACGGCGATCTTCTGGCGGATAAGGTCCTTGTAGATGGCGTCGGTCGATTTGCGGATGAAGCTCTTGGTCAGCTGGTCTTTGACCGGGGTCTCACCCTCGGCGGGCGCCGGGCCGGCCGGGAAGGGCAACTCGACCTCTTCGACGATCTGGTCGACCAGCAGCTGGCGCTTGGCGGCACGCAGCTCCTTGGAGTCCTGCTCGGCGTCGGTGAGTGCCTGAATGTCCTTGCCGAACTGCTCCTGAACGGGCTTCAGCACGGCTGCGAGCTGCTCGCGCTCGAGGATCGCATGCAGGCTGGTGCGTACCTGCGAGCGGCGCACGATGTCTTCCTCGGTGGAGTCCATCGAGAGCGTCGGTGCGAGCTCTGAAGTGATCTCCTCGACGAGACCTGCCGCTTCGCGCAAGCCAAGCTCCGCGATTCGTTTACGGAGCCGCTCGCCCTGCGACTTCTCCAGCTCGGCGGTCAGCTCGCTGTCGAGCCATTTCGGCTTGCCGACCCGCTTGCGTAGGTCTTCCTGAGCTTCGCAGAGCTTGGCGATCTCTTTCTGAGCGAGGGCGAAGGCCTCGAGAATCGTTTCCTCGGGCACCTCCTGGGCGCCTGCTTCGACCATTGTCAGCGCTTCCTTGGTGCCGACCACCAGCAGGTCGAGCTTGGACTCCGTCATCTCCTGCATCGAGGCGTCGACGACCAGCTTGTCGTCGATCAGACCGACGCGGACGGCTCCCACGGGGCCCAGGAAGGGCAGCGAGGAAATCATCAGCGCGGCCGAGACGCCGTTGATGCAGAGCGTGTCGTGTGCCGTGATGAGGTCGGCGGAGAGCACCGTTGCGATGCACTGCACCTCGTTACGGAAGCCCTTCGGCCAGAGCGGCCGGATCGGGCGATCGGTCATACGGGCGGTCAGGATCGCCCGTTCGGTCGGGCGCCCCTCACGCTTGAAAAAGCCGCCGGGGATCTTGCCGGCGGCGTACATGCGCTCCTCGACGTCCACTGTCAGCGGGAAGAAGTCGGCGCCCTCGCGGGCCTCCGCCCTTCCCTGTGCCGTCGCCAGTACCATGGTGTCGCCCGAGCGAACAACCACAGCGCCGTTAGCCTGCTTGGCTAGCTTTCCTGTCTCGAAGGTGATCTCTTGATCGCCAACGGTCACCGATACGGATTCAATCCGCCCGGTTCCAGTACTGGTCATCTCCAACTCCTCTGTTTGTCAGGTGGAGCGGGAGTTTGAGTGAACCGGCTTATGGTCACAGGCTCGCTCAAACTTCCACTCCCCATCTCTTCTCGAGCTCTAGCGCCTTAGGCCGAGCTCCTTAATCAATTCGCGGTAGGTCTCAAGATCGTTCTTCTGCATATAGGTCTGCAGGCGCCGGCGCTGTCCGACCAGCTTGAGCAGCCCACGCCGGGAGTGATGATCCTTGGAGTGGGTGCGCAGGTGATCGTTCAGCTGGTTGATGCGCTCTGTTAATAGAGCGATCTGAACCTTGGCCGAGCCGGTATCCGTTTCGGTCTCGCCGAAGCGCTTGAAGATCTCGAGCTTCGCTTCCTTGGTCAGGGACATCTAGTTCCTTCCGTCGCTTGCTTTCTTTGCCACTGATCCCAGCTCGCCGTCGGAAGCGCCTCGAACGATCGAGATCGTGGTGCCGAAAGACTACCAGTGCGGGGGCTTAGCGGTAGGAAGGGCGGCGCTGAGCGAGGGATTGCGTCTCGTATTTGTCGAGGCAAAGCGTTTCGCCCCCCCCCGCCGAATCCACCCACCCGCGGGGTCGTGACACGGTAGCGTTCTCGCGGGCCGAAAGCGTCACGAGAGCGCGCCTAGTTCGCGCCGTTTTTGGGCGCTCAACTTGTTTCACGATTCGGCAGGCGCAGCTTCGGGCGAAATCCAAGCTGGCAGCCGATGCGGGCTTGTATCGTGCCGGTTGTGCGCGCGCTCATCTTCGATCTCGACGGGACGCTCGTGGACACCGTCTACGCCCACGTGTTCACCTGGCAGCAGACGCTGGCCGAGGCCGGGATGCCGGTCGACGGCTGGCGCATCCATCGTCGCATCGGCATGAGCGGCGGAATGTTCGCCCGCGCGGTCGCGCGCGAGCTGGGCCGACCGCTTTCGCAAGACGAGATCGAGGTGCTTCAGCGGCGCCACGCCGAGCTGTTCGAAGAGATGATGCCGAAGTGCCGTCCGCTGCCCGGCGCGGTCGAGCTGCTGCGGCACCTGCGCGAGGCCGGGGTCATTCACGGCGTCGCAACCTCAGGGGCCAGGCCGCTGATCGACGTCTCGCTGGAGGCGCTGGGAATCGGGGCGGACACGGTCGTGATCGAGCGCGGCGACGTGGCCCGCGCCAAGCCCGAGCCTGATCTCTTCCTGGCCTGCGCCGAGCGAATAAGAGTCAGCCCGCACGAGTGCTACGTCGTCGGCGACGCCGTCTGGGATCTGCTCGCGGCACGGCGGGCGAACATGCTCGGCATCGGCCTGCTGAGCGGCGGCTACGGCGAGGACGAGCTGGCCAGAGCCGGCGCTTACCGTGTTTACCGCGATCCGGCCGAGCTGAACGAATCGCTCGACGAGTTGGGAGTGCTGCCCTGACGAGCACGCTGCCGCCCGGGGTTGCCGCGGGGCATCCGGCGACCGCTCAGGCCGGGCTCGAGATGCTGGCCGAAGGCGGCAGCGCCGCCGACGCGGCAATCGCGGCCTGCTTCGCGTCGTGTGTCTGCGAGGTCGTGATGACCGGCCTGCTCGGCGGCGGGCATGGGATGGTCTGGGATGCCGCCGAGGAGCGCGCGCAGCAGCTCGATTTCTTCACCAGCGTGCCCGGTCTCGGCGCCGCCTCGCAGCAGCGCCCGCGGCTGATGGAGCTGGACGTGCCCTTCGGCGAGGAGCTGATCCGCTACGAGATCGGGCCGGGGTCGTGCGCCGTTCCGGGCATACCGGCCGGGCTGTACGAGCTCTGGCGCCGCCACGGGCGCCTCGACTGGGCGCGCCTGCTCGCTACGGCGATTCGCCTCGCCCGTGAGGGCGTTCCGATGCCGCGTACGCACGCCGCCTGCCTGAGAATGCTCGCTCCCGTGCTAACGCTCGATCAGGGCGAGCGCCTCTTCGCCCCGCGCGGGCAGCTGCTCGAAGAGGGTGAACTGCTGCTGCAGCCGGGCATCGCCGCCGCGCTGGAGCTGATCGCCGAGGATCCACGCTCGCTCTACGACGGGGCAATCTCGCGCAGCCTGCTCGAGCTGCTGCGCGAACGAGGCGGCCTGATCACCAAAGAAGACCTCTCCTCCTACGCCCCACTCTGGCGCGAGCCCGTCGAGAGCGCCTACGCCGGCACGCGCTTCTTCACCCGTGGCGGCCTCTCGGGCGTTCCCGAGACGCTGGCACGGCTCCGCCCCCTGGCTGGTCTCTCCGGGCGCGAGCGAGTAAGGGCGCTGCTCAAGGCGCTCGCCGCGGAGGGCGCGGGCTCACACACCACCAACCTAGTCGCGGTGGACGAAAAGGGAAACGCCTGCGTGCTCACGACCAGCCTGGGCCTCGGCTCGGGCGACTATCTGCCCAGCTACGACCTGCATCTGAACTCGATGCTGGGCGAGAAAGACCTCGTTAGCGGCGAGCTTGTGCCCGGTGAGCGGGTGCTGAGCATGACGGCGCCGAGCGTCGCTGTGGACGAGCGCGGCCTGGCGCTGGCGATCGGCGCCGCCGGCGGGACGCGCCTGCGCTCGGCGCTGGTGCAGTCCGCCTCGGGAGTACTCGACGAAGGCCTCACCCCCGCCGAGGCGATCGAGCGCCCCCGTTTCCATCCCGCGGGCTCGGTCCTGAACGCCGAGCCGGGCGTGGACGAAGAGGCGCTCGCCGAGCTGGAGGCGAGCGGCTGGCGGGTACGTCGCTGGTCGTCCCTCCACCATTACTTCGGCGGCGTGAGCGCGATTGGCCGAGAGGGCGCGGCCGGAGATCCGAGGCGAAGCGGTTCGGGCCTGTTGCTCGACGCCTAGCCGGCGGCCGGCGGCTTCGGGCGGGTGGCTTCTCTCGCCGCCTGAACGTCCTTGGCGATCTGCTCGCTGAGCGCCCCGTCACTCTCGAACACCTTCTGATCGCGCAGACGCTGCCACAGCTCGACGACTAGCCGCTTGCCGTAGAGGTCGCCAGAGAAATCGACCAGGTGAACCTCGATGCGCCTATCCCCGCCTCCGAAATGGATGTTGGCACCGATTGAGACGGCAGCCCGGTGCCCCTCTGCCATACCCGCGTAGATGCCGTCGAGTGGGATTAGTTGGTGCGGAGCGAAAACCAGGTTGGCGGTGGGAAAGCCGAGCTTCGCGCCGCGCGCCAGGCCCGGTACGACTCGTCCATCAAGCTCGTAGGGGTGGCCGAGCAGCGAGGCTGCGGTCGTAACGTCGCCTTCGTGCAGGGCTTTTCTGATCGCGCTCGAGGAGACGCCGGCGACGGGCTCGACCAGGCGCGTGAGCAGGCCCTCGTCGTGCAGGAGCTCGAGGTCGCCCGAGCGATCGTGGCCGAAACGGAAATCGGGCCCCGCGACGACGATCTGGGCACCCATCGGGTTGAGGTAGCGCAGCGTGAACTCCCGCGGCGTCATCGCGGCCAGCTCACTGTCGAAGCGCAGCACGACGATCTCCTCCACGCCGTACTCGACCAGCAGCTCGACCTTGCGCTCGAGCGTGGTTAGAAGCTCCACGGGCTGTCCGAGCAGCACGCGCGGATGCGGATCGAAGGTCAGCACCGCCACCGGCAGCCCAGTCTCGAAGGCGATGTCCAGAACGCGGCGATGGCCGAGGTGGACGCCGTCGAAGGAGCCGATGGCGATCGCACGCGGCGTACGGAGCAGGTCTATCGGGTCGCGAACGACTTTCATGTTGGCATCACTGTCTCGGACCTCACCGTACCGTTCCTACCCCGCGCCACGGCGACTAACTCGCCCTCCCGGCAGAGTCGCAGCAGTCCTTCCTCGCTCCGCTCGAGCCGTTTTCCGGTGCGCACGCGGGCGCTCTCCTCCTCGCTCAGTTCCAAGGAAGGAAAGAGGGGAAGCGCCTCGGCCGTCGGACGGATCAGCTCGCTATCGGCGCTCGAAACGGCGAACGGGCCAACTTCGAGCCGGCGCAGGCTCTTGCAATGTCCGCCCAAACGATCGGCGATCGCACGCACATAGGTGCCGGAACTGACGCGCAGATCAAGCCTGACGATGCCGCTCGAGTAGTCGAGCAGGCCCAGCTCGTCGATGCGCGAGCGGCGCAGCGGCATCTCCGGCGCCTCACCGCGCCGAGCTAGGCGGTAGGCGCGCTCGCCGTCGATCTTGATCGCAGAAAGCGCGGGGACACGCAACTCGACCTCCCCGCGCAGTTCGTCGAGGCTGCGTTCGAGCTGCTCTCGTGGGGGTGTTTCCGTGCGCTCTATCACTTCGCCCTCCAGATCGCCGCTCGAAGTGCGCGAGGAAAGGTCGATCTCGGTGACGTAGCGCTTGTCGAGACCGACCAGGTAGCGCGCGAGCCGCGTTGCCGAGCCCAGCAGTACGAGCAGCAGCCCGCTCGCGAAGGGGTCGAGCGTCCCGGCGTGGCCGGCCCGGGCTCCTGTCTTGTTGCGCAGATCGCGCACCAGCGCGAACGAAGACGGCCCGCTTGGCTTGTCCACGAGCACGAGTCCGGATGGCTCGAGCGCCCGCGGAATCGCCACCCGCTATCTCGCCTCGCCCGAGGTCTTGGCGACGAACTCCTTGCGCAGGAAGGCGATCAGTTCCTCGACGCTGAGATCGCTTGAAAAGCCGGCTGCCTGCCTGTGGCCGCCGCCGCCGGCCGCACGGGCTACCTCCGAGACGTCGAGCCGATCGCGCGAAGAGCGCAGGCTTATCCGGCGCCCGCCGCGCTCCGGCGGTTCCGAAATTAAAGCGGACATCTCGACTCCGGCCACCGCGCGTAGCGATTCGACGACGCCGTCGGAAGCTCCGCTCGAGGCCCCTGCCTCTTCGAAATCGGAGCGCTCGAGGTAGGAGATGACCAGCCGCCCGCCCTCGAACACCTGAACGTGCTGGAGCGCGAGCGCCAGTAGTTTTAGCTTCGAGAGTTCGATCGTCTCGTAGACGTGCTGGAAGATTCGATGCGCGTCGGCGCCGGCTTCGACCAGTTCGGCGGCCAGGCGCAGCGTCCTGGGTGAGGTATTCTCGTACTGGAAGCGGCCGGTATCGGTAACCAGCGCGATGTACAGCGCCTCGGCAATCTCCGGCGTCAAGCGCACTTTCAGCTCGCTGAAGATATCGCGCAAAACTTCGCTCGTGGACGAGGCCTCGGCGACGACGATATTGACGTTGCCGTAGCGGCTGTTGTCGTGGTGGTGGTCGATAACGGCGACGAATGGCGCCTCCTTGAGCAGGCGCTGGTCGCTGCCGAGGCGGGCTTCGTTGGCCGCATCGACCGAGAGCACGGGGCGGCCCAGAAGCTCCGTCGGATCCTCCCGGACGAGACCGTCCAGCGCCATGAAGCGGTATTCAAAGGGGATCGGAGCCGAACCGGCTAGGAACATCGTGCTGCGCTTGCCGAGCTGGTCGAGCGCCAGCTTGAGCGCCAGTATCGAGCCGAGGGCGTCACCGTCGGGGCTCTCGTGCGTGACGAGAACAAAATCGTCGCGCTCGCGAATCCCTTGCGCTACTGCTTTGAGATCAGCTTTCGTGGTCGTCATCGGGTGGGGCTAGCTCATCGATCAGTTTCGTCATGCGAACTGCCTCCTCGGCGGTCGGATCGTACTCGAAGGTGAGCTGCGGTATTCGCTTGATGCGGAGCTCACGATTCAGTCTCGCCTGGAGCACGCCGTGGGCGGCGTTCAGCGCCTCGACCGTCCGGGTGATCTTGGCCTCGGAGCCGAGCACACTGACGAAGACGCGCGCGCTGCTCAGATCGGAGGTCGTTCGCACCGCGGTGATGGTCACGAAGCCGATGCGCGGATCCTTGAGCGAGGGTAAGGCTTCGCTCAAAGCCTGCAGCAGCGACTCGTTGACTCGGCGCATTCTTCCGGACATCACTCTCCATTCAAGCGGTTTTCGGCGGCTACGCGTATTGCACAGCCACTTTTCTCGGTTCAAAGCGCGGGTCGCGCGAAGCGCAGTTCGACTACCGTTGCCGGCATGTCCGCCGAACCGGGCGCAAGGTCGGCAATAGACGTCTACCTCTTCGGTCACGTCTCGACGGGGATCATCGTCCGCATTCAGGGGCGGTTCCCGCAACCGGACGGCTACGCCGAGATCGTCGAAACACTCGAAAACCACTGCGGCGAGGCCACCGGCAGCGCCATCGTGCTGGCCCGACTGGGAGTCTCCTGCGTGCTCGAGGGCAACTGGATCGGCGATACGCCGGCCTGTCGCGGCACGCTGGCCTTCCTCGAGTCGCGCGGAATCGACTGCTCGGGCCTGGTCGTCAAGCCCGGCTACCGCGGCGTGAACGAGATCACGGTCTCCGACAGCGAGTCGCGCACCGTCTTTGGCAACTACATCGATCTACTCAACACGACGCCGCAGTGGGAGCAGCCGAACGTCGCACGTCTCAAACAGGCGAAGGTCGTCTGCGTCGACCCTTCCTTCGGCGCGGCGACGCTCGCGGCCGCCCGCGCCGCTCATGACGCCTCAATCCCTCTCGTCAGCTCGGATGCTGCCTACGACTCCGAGTTGACTGCGCTGGCCGACGCGGTCGCTATCTCGGGTGAGCTAATGGTGCGCGACTACCCCGAGGCGCTCGAATCGGAAGCAGCGCGAGAAGAGCTGTTCAAGAAGTACCTGGAGCACTGCCCCGGGCTGGTCGTCTTCACCGCCGGTTCACGGCCGCTTTGGTATGCGCGCGGTCGAGCAGGCCAAGCGGCGCCCGGTCGGGTTCCGCCCGGCGAACGCAGGCAGCTCTCCCCGATTCAGGTTGAGATCGTCGATAGCGCCGGCGCCGGCGACAGCTTCCGCGGCGGTTTGATCTACGGCGCGTTGCAGTGCTGGAACGATGAGGAGACGGTGCGCTTCTCGAGCGCTTTGGCCTCGCTGGTCTGCACGACGACGCCCGGCTGCGTCAATCCGCCCTCGCTGGAGCAGGTGCGCGATTTATTAGAGCGCTCGGCGCTCTGATTAGGCGCGGAGCGACCTCACTCCTCGTCGGGACGGACGATGCTTCGCTCGATCAGCAGCGACTCGTAAGCCTGGCTGGCGAGAAAGCGCTCGACGCCGTCCAGTAGGTGCTCGAGAGCAGAGGCCTCTGCGGCCGCCAGCGCGATCACGAGCCGGGCCCGCTGCCAGACGGCGTGGAAATCGGTTTCAGCGACCGAGGCGCCGAAACGCTTATGTAGCTGGGCCTTGGCCGAGCGCAGGTGCTGGCGCTTGTCCTTGAGCGAGCCCGCCTCTGGAAAGCGCAGCTCGATTACCAGGATGCCGACGTAGCCTCTGGCCACAGTCCGTATTGAAGCGCCTTGGAACTCGGAGCGAAATGAACACCCGCCGACTGGGTGCGATCGGTGGATGCGATGCTAGGACGCAGGGAGCGCTCGTATCGACAGAGATACGGGTGCGACTGAGGACGCGACTCGGAGAGCCGACGCAGCGCGCCGCCGAGCGCGGTCAGGCGGTGGAGTGCTTCTTTTTGATCCGAGTTCAAAAAAAGGCGCGAGGCTACTTCTTCTCGCTGGATTCGGCGGCGGCCGAGGAAACAGTCTCGTCGAGACTGGTGCGCTCGGTCTCGCGGATCTCGAAGACCTCGAAGATGTCGCCTTCCTTGACGTCGTTGAAGCCCTCGAGCAGGATGCCGCACTCGAAACCCTCAGCCACCTCGCGCGCGTCGTCTTTGAAGCGCTTGAGCTGGTTGATGGTTGTCTCGTGAATGATCGATCCGTCGCGCAATAGGCGGACGCGGGCGCCGCGGCGGACGACACCACTCGTGACGTGGCAGCCGGCGATCGTTCCCAGGCGGGAGACGCGGAAGGTTTGTCGCACCTCCGCCTCGCCCAGAATATGCTCGCTGGAGACGGCCGAGAGCATGCCGACCAGCGCCTTTTCGATATCTTCGGTGAGCTGGTAGATGACGCGGTAGGTGCGGATATCGACGCCCTGCCGTTCGGCCATCGAGCGCGCCTCCGAGTTCGGGCGCACGTTAAAGCCGACGATCAGCGCGTTGGAAGCCGCAGCGAGGTTGACGTCGCTCTCGGTGATACCGCCGGCGCCCGATTGAATGACGTTGACGCGCACTTCGGAGTGATGAATCTTCTGTAGTTCGCTCACGGCGGCTTCAACCGAGCCGACGACGTCGCCCTTGAGGATCAGATTGAGGTCTTTGACCTCGCCCTCTTGCAGCTCGCTGAACAGCGTCTCGAGCGAGACGCGGCGGCGCGAGCGCTGTGCTGCCTGCTCGGTGCGCAGGCGTAGGGCGCGTTGCTGGGCGAGCGAGCGAGCCTGACGCTCGTTGGCGACGACGTGGCAGCGCTCACCGGCAGCCGGCGGCTTGTCGAGGCCGAGAATTTCGACTGGGTCGCCGGGGCGTGCCTCTTTGACGCGAACGCCGCGGTAGTCATAGAGCGCCCGCACCTTACCCCAGGTGTCGCCGGCAACCACGGCGTCGCCGACTCGCAGCGTGCCGCGCCGGACGAGCATGGTGGCGACGGGACCGCGACCAACGTCGAGGCGCGACTCGATGATCGATCCCGAAGCCTCGACGTTTGGATTGGACTTCAGATCCAGTTCGAGATCGGCCACCAGGAGCACTTTCTCGAGCAGGTCGTCCAGCCCGATGTTCTTCTTGGCCGAGACCTCGGAGAACTGAGTCGTGCCCCCCCACTCCTCGGGCTGAAGGCCTTCGGAGGCGAGATCTGCCTTGACGCGGTCGATGTTGGCGTCGGGAAGATCGATCTTGTTCACGGCCACGACAATCGGAACGTCCGCCGCGCGGGCATGAGCGATGGATTCCTTGGTCTGCGGCATCACGCCGTCGTCGGCGGCGACTACCAGCACCGCTACGTCGGTGACGTTGGCGCCGCGGGCGCGCATGGCCGTGAAAGCCTCGTGGCCGGGCGTATCGATAAAGGTGATACGGCGCGAGCCGTGCTCG
>DATCCQ010000254.1:0-38083 GCA_036511185.1 Gaiellaceae bacterium | reverse complement strand
GAGGCCGTCTCGGCTCACGACCGGCATGTCGCCGAGCAGGCAATGAGGGTCAAGCACCGCTGGACTGCGATTCGCAATCGAACGCATCGGTTGCTCGTACGTATCGACACGGAGACGCACATAGTGGTGCTTAAGGCCTCGCGCGTGCTTGCGACCCGCGATCGCCTGAGCTCGAACCGCGCACGACTGCGCAACGAGCGCAAGACAAAGCAGGAGACGCTGGCGAGCGTGCGTGAGTCTAAAGCGAATTGGCTGGCCGATATCGCGGCGCTCCAGGCCGGTAGCGCCAACATTGCTGCCCGTCTACGCAGCAGTGGTTCCCATTCCAGCGCCACGCCTTCAGCCGCCGGGCTGATCTGGCCGGTTCAGGGCGTACTAACCAGCCCCTACGGCATGCGTTGGGGACGGATGCACGAGGGCATCGACATAGGCGCCGCGCAGGGGACTCCGATCTATGCCGCCGCGAGCGGAACGGTGAATTACGCGGGCTGGGAAGGCGGCTACGGCAACCTGACCGTCATTGATCACGGAAACGGGCTGGCCACGGCCTACGGGCATCAGTCGCAGCTGGCTGTCTCGTCGGGGCAGACGGTTTCACGCGGTCAGGTAGTCGGCTACGTGGGCTCGACCGGGCACTCCACCGGGCCGCACCTGCATTTCGAGGTGCGAGTCAACGGGGCGCCTATTGATCCGCTGTCTTACCTGTCGTGAGGTGGATGTCGGGGAGATTGCGGAAGCGCTCGGCGAGGTCGAAGCCGTAGCCGACGAAGAGCTCGTCCGGGACCGTGAAACCGACGTAGCGAACCGGTAGGTCGTCGACCAGGCGTCGGTAGGGACGGTCGAAGAGCGTTGCGATGGTGATCGAGGCGGGCGCGCGGAGCGCGAAAACCCGCGTTAGGTAGTTGAGCGTGAGCCCCGTGTCGACCACGTCCTCGACCACGATCAGGTCACGGCCTGTGACATCGATGTCGAGATCCTTGAGCAGGCGGATCCGTTGCTGCCCACCCATGGCCGCCGCAGTGAAGCCTGCCAGCTCGACGAAGTCGATCGTATGCGGGATAGGGAGCGCACGTGAGAGATCGGCGAGGAAGACCACGCTTGCCTTGAGCGGCGCCACCAGAATCGGCTCCCTATCCGAGTAATCGCGGGCGATCTCGGCTCCGAGCTCGTGCACACGGTCGGCGATCTCCTCTCGCCGCAGATAGACCTCACCGATGCTTAGGCTCTCAGTCGTCTCTTCCTCCTCTACTCCGACATCCTTCCCGATCCGGGCTCATGTCGTGGTTTGGAAGGAAAGCGTCCCGCCGCCGCTCTATGAGCTTTAGGAGGCCAGATCGAGGCGAAAGCGCTCGGCCAGGCGCTGAACGTCGCGCCGGTAGAAGAGCTTGACGCGTACTCCGGGGTACAGCGCTCGTAGCTTGCGCAGCTTGCGGTTCTTGCGCGTTACGAGCGACTGTTTCATCACCGTGATCTCCAGGTAGAGATCCTGCTCGGGAAGGTAGAAGTCGGGCGTGAAAGCCTCGCTGACGCGGCCTTCCTCGTCGCGTTCGAGCACGAAAGAGGTGGGCTCGTACTCCCAGGCGATTCGGTAATAGTCGAGGATGCGGGCGCATTCAACCTCAGCCTGGTTCGCGAACCGGGGGGGTTTGGAGCTGCGATCTGCCTGCAAATCGGCGCTTTCGAAGCCCATCTACAGGCAAGCGTAGCAATACGGTCGGACGCTACCGAGCGCCACCTTTGCGGGAGCTCGAGCGAAGCCGATATTTCCCCAACTGCTCTGCGCGGCATACACTTCGGCCATGCCGGGCCGGAACGACGGTCGCGTTTTCAGAATCGCCCAGATTTCCGATCTGCACTGCGGCGAACAATACTTCGCCCCCAACCTGCTGGAGCGTGCCATCTCGGAGATCAACGATCTCGCACCCGATGTGGTCGTCTGCTCGGGCGACTTGACCTCCTTCGGTTTCAAGGGCGAGTACGCGCAGGCGCGGGCCTACCTCGATCGCATCGAGTGCCCGAGCATGGTCGTCATCCCGGGCAACCACGACGCTCGCAACGTCGGCTACGTCCACTTCGAGCAGCTCTTCGGTGAGCGCAACTCCGTCCTGCACAAGGGCCCGGTCAGCATCGTCGCGATCGACTCCACCGCTCCCGATCTTGACTACGGGCAGATTGGGCGCGGCCGCTACCGCTGGATCGAGGAGCAGTTCGCGCGCTCGGCCTCGCTGCGCATCTTCGTCCTCCATCACCATCTGTTGCCGGTGCCCGGTACCGGCCGGGAGCGCAATATCGTGCACGACGCCGGCGACGCGATCGAGTGCCTGCAGCGCGCGGGCGTAAATCTCGTTCTGTGCGGCCACAAGCACGTTCCCTATGCCTGGAAGCTGGAGAGTCTGTTCGTCGTTAACGCGGGGACGGTCTCGTCGCTGCGACTGCGCGGAAACATCAGGCCCTGTTACAACGTGATCAAGCTCAGCGGGAAGAGGATCGAGGTCGATCGCCACTACCCCTTCCACGGAATCGAGCGCATCATCGAGTTCGATACCGACACGCTCGAGTTCCACAAGTACACCACGTCGATCGAGGACGAGGTCACTACTCGATGAAGGCCGCTGCGCTCGCGCTGATCGACGGCGAGCACTATCCGCGGGTCGTGCGCGATGCGCTGAGCGCTCTGCCCTACGAGTTCGTCTGCTGCGTCAACGTGGGCGGCGGAGAGAAGCTTCGCTCGCCGGCGCAGACGGGCGAAGAGCTCTACGGTGTTCCGCTCGCCGCCTCGATCGAGCAGGGGGTCGAGAGCTACTCGCCCGAGCTCGTTGTCGATCTTTCGGACGAGCCCGTTCTAGGCCCGCGCGAACGTCTGGCTGAGGTGAGTCGCGTGCTGGCGCTCGGGCTGCCCTACGTGGGCGCGGATTTCCGCTTTAATCCGCCTGCTCTCGAACCTTTCGCCCTTCCCAGCCTGAGTGTGATCGGCACCGGCAAGCGGGTTGGGAAGACGGCGCTGGCAATACAGCTGGCCCGTGTTTGCGCGCAGCAGCTCGACGTCGTAGTTGTGGCGATGGGGCGGGGCGGACCGCCCGAGCCGGAGCTGCGCGAGACTCCGCCGAGCGTCGAGGAGCTACTCGAGCTCGCTCGCTCGGGTCAGCACGCGGCTTCGGACTATCTGGAGGACGCCCTGCTGGGCGAGATCGTCAGCGTCGGGGCGCGCCGTTGCGGCGGCGGCCTGGCAGGCGCGGTCGGGTATTCGAACGTGGCCCAGGCAGCTGAGCTGGCGCTCGAGCGCCATCCCGAGCTGGTCATCTTCGAGGGAAGCGGTGCTTCCTTGCCGCCGATCGCCACTGATCGGCGCGTGCTCGTCGTGAGCGCGCACCAGGACGCAGAGCTGGCCTGCGGCTACCTGAACGCCTACCGCATTCTCATCTCCGACCTGCTCGTGCTGAGCTTCGCCGAGCCCGGTGAGCGCCTCGATCAGCTTCGCGCCGCAATCGCCGCGCTGCGACCCGATCTGCCGGTGATCGCCACCTCGATGCGCCCGCGTCCGCTCGCGCCCGTCGCCGGGAAGAAGGTGGCGCTCTTCACCACAGCGCCGAAGAAGGCGCTTCGCTCGCTCGGCGAGCATCTGGAGCGCGCTCACGGCGCCGAGGTGGTTCACGTCTCGGGCAATCTCGCCCGGCGCCAGGAACTGGCCGAAGAGTTGGCCCAGATCGACGCCGAGGTTTTCCTGGTCGAGCTGAAGGCGGCCGCCGTTGACGTTGTGATCGAGGCTGCGGTGGCGCGTGGACGGGAGGTTGGGCTCATCGACAACGAGCTGGTGCCGCTGGAGGGCGAGACCGCGCTGGCGCCTGCGCTACTCGAGCTGGCCAAGCAAGCGCGAGCGAAAGCGACCGTCGCATGACCCAACATCGCCACAATCCCTTCCCGCTGGGCGACGAAAGCCTTCCCTATTCGAAGGGCTTGATGGCGCGGGCGCTGATCGCCGTTGGAGTCGGCGGCGTACGCGCTTACGAGCTGGCACGGCAGGTGGAGATCGACCTGGCCAGGCGCGACGAGCGCGTTGTCGAGCTCGAGCGCCTGCACGAGCTAGCGATCGAAATACTGGGCCCGGTCGAGGGCCACGAGGCGGTCGAGCGCCTACGCCGCTACCACGATCTCGATCAGCTCGACATACCGTTGATCGTGCTCATCGGTGGCGCCACCGGCACGGGCAAGACGACAATCGCCGCCGAGGTCGCGCACCGGCTCGGCATTACGCGCCTCTCCTCGACCGACTTCATCCGTCAGACGATGCGCGCCTTTTTCTCCGAGGAGTTCATGCCCACGATCCACTACTCGAGCTTCAAGGCCTGGGAGGCGCTGCCGGAGGCCGAGCGCGAGGAGGGCGACCCACTTGTCCGCGGTTTCCTCCAGCAGACGAAGAACGTGCTCGTGGGAGTGCGCGCTTCGATCGACCGTGCGATCGAGGAGGGCTGGTCGATGGTGCTCGAGGGCGTGCACCTGGTTCCGGGGATGCTGCCGTGCGAGATCGAGGGAGCGCTTGTCGTCCAATGCCAGCTCGTGGTCTACAACGAGGAGGTTCACGCCTCGAACTTCTTCGTGCGCGACCTTGCTACCGAAGGCGTGCGCCCGGTTGAGAAGTACCTCCAAAGTCTCGGCGAGATTCGCCAGGTTCAAGACTTCTTGCTCAAGCACGCTCGCAAATCTGGCGTCCCGGTGATAGAGAATGAGAACGTCGATCGCACCGTCGGCGCGGTGATCGAGCTGGTACTGGAAGGCGCCGAGCGCGTACAAGGGGTGAAATGAGCACGTCCAAGACAGATAGGAAGAAGAAAGCAGCTCCTGTCTCAGAGCCGCCCGGCTCGACCTGCATTTGCGCGCACTACGCCAGGGCTACCGACGCGGCCGCGCTGGCCAGCGCACGCTGGTTGGGCCGCGCCGACCGCGAGGGCGCCGCGGAGGCTGCTTTCACCGCGATGCAGAGCACGCTCGCCAATCTCCCGATCGACGGTCGTATCGTCGTCGGCGCCTCTGACGAGGGAGGGCTTGCCGCCGGGCAGCAGATCGGCGCCGGCGGGACGCCGGTCGATCTGGCTCTCGATCCGCTCGAGGGACGTGAGGTCGTGGCCCGGGGAGGCCCGGGCGCGATGTCAATGATCGCCATCGGAGAGCCGGGTGCGTTCGTGACTCTTCCTGATATGTACATGCGGCGGATATCCGTCGGGCCGCGTGCTCGTGGCAAGATCGACCTGCGCAAGCCGGTCGGCGAGAACATCGTCGCGATTGCCAAGGCCTTCGGACGCAACCCCAACGACATCACCACGATCGTGCTCGATCGCCCTCGTCACCACGACCTGATCGACGAGATAAGGCAAGCAGGTGCGCGCATCAAGTTGATTCCCGACGGAGACGTGACAGCCTCGATCTCGGCGGCGATCCGCGGCACCAACGACCATCTAGCGATTGGCATCGGCGGCACGCGCCAGGCCGTGCTGACCGCGGCCGCGCTTCGCTGCCTCGGAGGCGAGCTCCAGGCTCAGCTCTGGCCGGTGTCGAGACGCGAGATCGAGCAGGCCAAAGCAACCGGAATCGACGATATCGAGCGCATCTTCAGCACGACCGACCTGGTGCCGGGCGAGATCATCTTCGCCGCGACCGGCGTCTCGGGTGGCGATCTCCTGCGCGGCGTTCGCTTCCTCGCTGACAGTGCCCGTACCCATACCCTTGTCATGTGTACGCGCTGCAACTGGGTGCGTTTCATCGACAGCATTCACTTCTTCGCCCGTGAGCGGCGCGAAGAGGTGCGCCTGCTCGGTTACTAGAGAAGTCCGGCGAGCGTCCGCGTAGCTGCTCCGGTCGGAACCCGATGGCCGCCGCGACCGACATGGCGGGCGCGGCTAACCTAACGCCGCCCCCCGGCTTCTACACCGCGAACACTGATCACACCCGCGGTGAGCCGAGCGCGTCATCTAGGAGCAGACGAGACACGCGCGCCGAAGGCGCGGTGACTCGTACGGATCTGCGCCGGCGAAAGTCTAGGCCCGCTTTGCGGGCGACTTTCGCCGGAAGATAGACTGAGGCTGTGCTCACGACCGACGATGTAACCGAGGCTCTGCGCCAGGTCTTCGACCCGGAGCTGGGGCTGGACATCGTTGAGCTCGGTCTTCTCTACGACGTTAAATTCGTGGGCAACGAAGTCAAGGTTTTTTACAGCCTGACCTCGATCGGTTGTCCGGCCGGCCCGCTCATTCACCAGCAGATCCTGGAAGCGCTACGCGAGATACCGGGGATCGAGAAGGCGGTACTAGAGCTGGTCTGGGATCCTCCCTGGACACCGGAGCGGATGTCCGAGGACGCCAAGCTCCTGCTCGGTTTCGGTTACTGAGTCGCGGCTGCCGGCAGCCCTACGTTCGCGTCGCTACCGAAATATCCAATCGGGGTCGTCAGAATGCCGTCATGAATGCCGCTCGACTCAGCGAGATCGCCTCGGAGCTGGGCTTGGACGCGGTGGCCGCGGCGCCGGCCGGGCCCTACGAGAGCGCCGAGCGCGCGATCGCCGAGCGACGGGCGCAGGGGCTGTTCGCGGACCTGAGCTTCACGGTCGCCCGACCAGAGCTCTCCTGCCATCCGGAGCGCCTGCTCGAGGGCGCTCGCAGCGTCGTCTCCGCGGCGCTTTCCTATTATCTGCCGGGCCCCGAGCCGGGCGCGGGGGAGGGGCGCCTGGCGCGGCACGCCTGGCGCGACTACTACGCCGAGCTTCGGCTCAAGCTCGCGGCACTGGCTGAGCGTATCGGCGGCGCCTATCGCGTCCTGGTCGACTCCAGCGAGCACGTTGATCGCGAGGCGGCTGTACGCGCCGGTCTCGGCTTCTTCGGCAAGAACGGGCTTGTAATAGTTCCCCGGCTCGGTTCCTGGATCGTGCTCGGGACGCTCGTGAGCGACGTTGCGCTCGAGCCTGGGGAGCCGCTTGGGCGACACTGCGGCGCCTGTCGATTGTGTATCGAGGCCTGCCCGACCGCCGCGCTTGTGCAGGAGGGTGTGCTCGACGCGCGCCTCTGCCTCTCCTACTGGACGCAGGCGCGTACGGCTATGCCCGAGCCGATGCGCGAGCGAATGGGCGCAAGTGTCTACGGCTGCGACATCTGCCAGCAGGTCTGTCCCTGGAACCGAGGGGTCGAAAAGCGCAAAGCCGCGCTGGCGCACGACGGGGCAGAACCGCTTGTCTCACTCGAAGGCTGGCTGAAGGCTGACGACGCGGAATTGGTAGCGCGCTACCAGCGGCTCTATTTCCCGCGCCGCGATCCGCGCTTCCTACGCCGAAACGCCCTGGTGGCCATGGCCAGTGCCGGTGCTCGTGAGCACGAGCCGTTGCTAGAGCGCTACGCAGGTGGCGGAGACGAGTTACTCGCCGAGCATGCCCGCTGGGCTCTGAGTCGCCTCCACGAGCGCCTCTTCTAGTGCGTAGCGGCGAAAGCCGCGGTCAGCTCTCGTGCTCTGGCAGCGACGAGCTCGCGCAGGTCACCAGGCTTGAGCACGACGGCTTCCCCACGGTGCGAGAGGATCTCTCCCGCCAGCCACTCCGGGCTTCCGACCGCCGTTTCGGCCAGTGCGGCCCCGTCGATGAGCCTTTTAGCGCCGCCTCGCTCCAGGCGCCAGCGGGCCACCTTGGGCGAGTACCAAATGTGCGCCTGGCGCGCATCGCGGAGCCCGCGCGGCTCGAAGCCGGGCCGCTGCTCGAAGTTCTTGCCGGTGAGCCTGGCGCTGCGCATCCGGTCAAGGCGGAAGCTGCGCTCGCCGCCCGTGGTGCGGTCCCAGGTATGCACGTACCAGAAGGGCAGCTTCCGCTCGAGCGCGTAGGGCTCGGTCAGTCGCCGCGAGGCCTCTTCGTCACCTTCCTTCAGGTACTCCAGCTCGACCAGCTCGCGCACGCGGATGCCTTCGGCCAAGCGGGCGATCAGATCTTCCTCGGCCACGCTCACCTGCGGCTCCGGCGTTTGTAGAAGCTCGAACTGCCCGAAGGTCTCTTCGAGCTTCCGTCGCACACGCTCCAGAGGTGTGTGCGCGTCGGCCGCGATCATCGGGCCCACGAACTCTAGCGCCAGCCGGATCGCCCGCGCCTCGAGCGGCGTCAGGCGAGGCGATGCGCGGAAGGTGTCGCCAAAAAGCTCCTTGTCGATGCGTACTGTGTCGCCGTCGAGCTCCGCGTAGACGGTGTAGCAGCCGCCGCCGAAGTTGACGAGGTTGAGCATCGAGAGATGCTCCTCGAGGTCCTCGAGCGGGATGCGCAGGTTCTTGACAATCTCGCTGGCGGGAATCTCCGCCTCGTTCTCCTCGCCGCAAGCGGTCAGAAGATGCGCGAGCAGGGCCTGCAGAAGCGCGAAGCGCTCCGGGGCAACCGGGCCTGAGGAGTGGTCGGCCGCTTGCGCACTGTCTGTCACCTCATCGCACTCTCGCGCGGGCTTGAGCGGCGCGGAGGAGTGGCGCTTCTCGACCAGTCGCAGCGCTGCATTGACTTCCTCGCGCAACTCCGGCGGCTCCAGCGGTATCGCGCGTCCGTCCTGACGTAAGACCCAGGCCGCAAGCAGACCGAGCGAGGAGTATCCAGTCGTGAAGACCCCATCCTCTACCTGCCCGGCGTTTCCGTAGGTGCGCTCGACCCACCAGGCCGTCTCGCGCCCGACACCGATCTGAGCCTCGCCCACGAGCGCTCCGATCTGCCAGGGAGCTCGCCCGCGGTATTCATCGATATCGAACTCTGGCGGAATGCGGAAGTCGCGCTCTTTGCGGGTGGCAAAACGGATGTCCGAGCGGATGCGCGAGACGCGGAAGGTGCGCATCGCCTGGCGCTCGAGATCGAAGCCGATCACGTACCAGAGCCCGTTGTCAGAGAGCAGCCCGTAGGGGTTTATGACGCGCTCGGAAAGCGTGTCGTGCGAGATCGACCAGTACTCGAAGCGGACCGTTCGCTGCTTGGAGATGGCGGCCTCCAGCTTGCCTAGGCGCCCGGGTGTCTCGGGCGTGTAATCGGGATCGAGCACCTCGACGCGGACGGCCGTTGTAGTCGGCTGCTCGTTGAAGCCGGGGCGACCGAGAGCCAGGTTCTGCAGTGCCAATCGGAAGGGCTCGGCGTAGGCGAATTTCCCTTCCAGCAGGTAGAGAGAGGTCTGCAACGCTGCCAGCTCTTCGTCGGTTAGCTCGAGGGGCGGTAGGAAGTACTGCTCGGAGCGAAGCGTGTAGAGCTCCTCTCCGGTGAACTCGTCCCGCTGCGAGCGAAGCGGTACACCAAGCGAGGTGAGCTCCGAGCGGTCGGCGTAGTAGCGCCGAGCGAAGGCTTCATCGGACATCTCCGAGTATCCCTCGACGTTAGATTTCACGTCGCGAGCCGTGACCGGACGGCGCTCAGCCATCAAAAAGGCGACCAGTGAGAGCTGGCGGATCAGCTTGTCGGCGTCGTGAGACATAGCCCTGCGAGCTTACCGCTAGCGCTGACCCAGCGGAGTCGGCAATCCGGCCCTTCGCTCAGCGGAGGTCAGGGTCGCAAAATCGCTAGAGCCATAAGCCAAGCTAGAGCCACTTGGGCCCTTGCTAAACAGCGAAATCTGGCTGTTAGGCCGCGACTTTGGCCCGCTCGAGATGCTGATGAGACGGGCAGTAATCACGGTCGGGAAGCGGTGTGCGCTGGCAGGCCTTGCCCTTGCGGGTAGTCGCCTTGCAACGCGCGATGCCACCGTCGAGAGCACCGGCCTCGATCTGCTTCTGAATGAACTCGCCGGCTGCGCCGATTCCCTTCTGAACCGCCCAACCGACCTGAGCCTGCACAGTGATCGGGTAGTAACGGCGGATGTCCTGGAAGAGGGCGCGATCTGGCTTGGCGAAGTAGTGAGGATCGGTCGCCAAGCGAACCATTGTCTGCTCACAGGCGGTGAGGACGGATCGCTTGAACTCGAGCTGCTGCTCGGGGTCGGCATAGGGATCGATGAGATCCTTGATCGAGCGGTAGATCGCTCGAGAATATTGGTACATGCAGCTCACTAGCTGTGTACGTTGATCATCCATTGCGATTCGAGTGTTCTCCTCTATTTCGGAGCGAGCCCCCACGCCAGGCGGCGAACTGGCCAAAGCCCAACTCGGCTTCCGCGGCGCGGCCGTAGTCTATCGGCTTTTGCGGCCTATGACAAAAAATTCGCCAAAGTGGGGGAGAATTGCAGCGAATTAGGGAGCTGCGCCTCAGGAGGCGACGCGTTTTGGGTACGGCGTATCGAAACCGGCCCGTTGAGCCGCTGAGAGGTGTTTCTGCGCTTCACTTTGGTTCCTGTACACACCGCTGAAGATGACGTAGTAACCGGGGTGCAGGCTCGAATAGTCGGATGAGGCGAGAACACCGACGTCAACAAGGCCGGAGTGCACTGCCTCGAGTGCTCTCGCGCGCGCGGCTGCCTTCCCGTTCGAGACAGGCAACGAGGCGAGCACAATTGTGTAGGCCGCTGGACCCGGCCAGGTGATCAGGCCGCCGCCGGGGCTGATTGGCGAAGTGGACGTCGTGCCGGTGCCGGCCGTCGTCTGGGTTTTCGTGCTCCTGGTGCCCGTTGTTTCGTTGCCGGTAGTCGTTTGCGAGGTGCTAGTCGTGGCTGCAGCGGTCGTTTGCTTGACCGTCGGCCCGAGCGCCTGCAGAGTGCTCGTCTTGTTGCTCTGCACAGCGAGGATCGCGAACAGAGCGGCCAGAGACGCGATGACCAGGGCGATCAAGACCGGCCAGCCCCACTCTTTGTCGGCCAGCGGTAAGGCGTTTCGCCAGCGCTGGGCGAGGCCGGCGCTTCCGGTCTCGTTGAGTCGCGCGCCGCAAGTCAGGCAGTACTCCTGGAAGGGTTCGACGATCGCGCCGCAGTCGGGGCAGACGCCTCTTGCGTTCGAAGAAGCGCTCTCGCCCGCGGGCTCCCCCTCGGAGGAGGTCAAGTCGCGCCGTCCTCGGTTCGTTCGACCGCGCTACCGGGCTCTGCCGGTGGAGTGTGCTCTATCGTCTGCTCGTTCTGGTCACTCGAGCCTCGAACTTCGCCCACGACCGCGCCGCAGTTTGCGCAGAAGCTGGCGCCGACGGCGAGCGGCTGGCCGCAGCCTGCGCACTGCTCGCCTGCGGCGGCAAGCTCGGTTGGCCTTCCGCAACTAGCGCAGAAGCGGGCTCCGAAGAGCAAGGGGGCCCCGCAGGCGCACTGCGGTCCGGGCGTCGCTCGTCTGGAACGAGCGCGCATGAGAATGGACTCCAGCTCGTGTATACGGTTCTCGACGCCCATCGCCTGGGCGCAGTGCTCCACGATCAGGTCTTCGCGGAACTGATCGTGCCGGTACATCTCGAGCATCAGACCGCCGAGGTCGCGGATACGGCGCTCGCGCTCGCGCAGGAGCGCTCGACGCTCGCGGCGGACGCGAGAGAGATTGGCCACCGGTGGGCGTCGCGGATGGGCCTTCGCTCCCTTGCGCCGGCCACGCCGTTGCTCGTCCTCGGCCGGCTGCTCCGCCTCTACCTCTTCGATCGACGTAACGGCCGGCGCCGGCTCTATGGCTGCGATTTCGACGGGCGGTAACTCTGGCGCCGGGACCTCGACGACGGCCTGCTCGCCGCCTTGAAGTTGCGAAGTAGGCTCCGACTCGAGGCCTGTGGATGGATCGGCGTCGCCTGAGTCAGGCGTGCGTTTTAGTGAGCGAAAGCGCGCCATCTCGACCGGCGCGAGTCTAGCGCAGCCGTCTCATCTCAGGATGGTGGCATGCTTCCCGCATGAGCAGATCTTCGCGAATCTTGTTCGTTGAGGACGATGAGGCCGTCAGGAACGCTCTCGCCCTGGAGCTGCGCGCAGCCGGATATACAGTGCAGGCCGAGGTCGACGGGGGCTCACTAGCGGAGATCGTGGAGAGCTTTCGCCCGGATCTAGCCATCCTCGACGTGATGCTGCCCGGGCGGAGCGGCTTCGAGCTTGCGAGCGAGCTTCGCAACAAGAGCGACCTGCCGATCCTCTTTCTCACTGCTAGGGATTCAGTCAGCGCTCGTTTGGCCGGCTTCTCGGCGGGCGCCGACGACTACGTGCTCAAGCCCGTGGTGCTTGAGGAGCTGTTGGCGCGCTTGCGGGCCCTGCTCAGGCGCAGCGGCCGCCTGGAGACCGAGGTACTGGAGGTGGGAGATCTGATTCTCGACGAGCCGGCCCGCGTCGTCAGGCGCGCCGATATGACGCTAGAGCTCACTCCGATCGAGTTCGAGCTGCTCGCCTTCTTGATGAGAAACCGCGGCGTCGTACTCTCGAGGCTGCAGATAATGAGCCAGGTTTGGGGCTACGAGGAGCACGACCCGAACCTGGTGCCGGTACACATGGGTAACCTGCGCCATAAGCTGGAGGCGGCCGGACCGCGCTTGATCCACACCGTTCGCGGCCAGGGATACGTTCTGCGCGTATGACGAACAGCAATCTGAATGGGACGAAGACAGCGTCGCTGCGCTGGCGACTGACGTTTGTCAGCCTCGCCATGCTGTTCTTGGCGCTACTGGCACTGGACACGACGATCTACATCAGTTTGCACCAGCGCTACTACAGTGATCTAAAAGCGAACACGGCGTCGGTCATCTCGCGCGCCCGCGACTACAACCCTGGCCCGCACGACACTCTGGCGACCATTGCGACGACAATCTCCTGGTCGAACGTGGTTGCAGTCATCTATCGGCCGGGGCGCTACCCGACGATCGGAAAACCGACGGGATTCGAGCCGCCGAAGCTGCCCAAGGTCGATCATCACCAGCTGCCCGACGTAGCCCAGACGCTCTTCCAGGTAGCGGTTACCTCCGACTCGAATTTGAGCACGGAGCCGCTCAGCTCCTATCCCACCAGCTCCGACACCGTTTCCTTCATCGCCAGCAAGGCTCCGGTGGAGGCATCGCTTCGGCGTCTGCTACTCGCCGAGCTGATCGGGACAGTGTTGGTGCTCGCGCTCGCTGTGCTCATCGTTGGTGTCGCGGTCAGGCTGACTCTACTTCCGCTCGATCGCATGGCCACGGTAGCCGATCGCATTGCCGCCGGAGATATCAGTCGGCGCCTCCGCCCGAGTAAGGCTTCGACGGAGCTGGGTCGGCTCGCGGCCGCCCTCGACGCGATGCTCGAGTCGCTGGCCGAATCGCTCGGCTCGGAGCGCCGCGCTCACGAGCGGGCCTCCCTCTCGGAGGAGCGCATGCGCAACTTCCTCTCCGATGCCTCGCACGAATTACGCACGCCGATCGCGGGCATGCAATGGAGTGCCGAGACCCTTCTTCGCCATGGACACGAGCGCGAGCGGCGCGAGCAGCTCTCCTTTGAGATAGCCAAGCAGGCGCGCCGCGCCGCGCAACTCGTGGCCGATCTGCTTTCGATGGCGCGGCTCGATCAGGGAATCAAGATCGAGCAAAAGCCGTTCGATTTCGCCGCGCTGGTCGCCGAGGAAGTCGAACTCTTGCGGGAGCAGGAGCCGAAGTTGAAGTTGAGGCTCAAGAGCGACGGCGACTACCCGCTCGTCGCCGATCCCGAGCGCATTCGCCAGGTGATCTCGAACCTGCTCGACAACGCTCGCAAGGCCACCGCTGGAGAGGGGAAGATCGATATCTCGATCGGCCGCAGCGGAGCCGGTATAGAGCTATGGGTGCAGGACTCTGGCCCCGGGGTGCCCGCGGCCGAGCGGGAGCACATCTTCGAGCGCTTCGTTCGGCTCGGCAACGCCCAAGATTCGGAACGCGTCTACGGGAGCGGGCTCGGGCTGGCGATCGCGCGCGGGTTTGCCGAGGCGCACGGTGGCAGCCTGATCTGCACCGAGAGCGACTCGGGCGCCCGCTTCGTGCTCAAGCTCCCGCTCAGCGGGCGGGCAGAACGAAACAAGCCGAAGCGGTCTTCCTGACAAGAAAGAGAAAGCCCCGACTCGCGCCGGGGCTCTCCAACAAGCGGTTTTCGCGAGCTGTTACTTGAGCAGCGTCGTTCCCGTCGAGCGCAGGTCGTCGCAGGCTAGGGCGACACGGGCGGCCATCGAAGCCTCGCCGGCCTTGCCCCAGGCGCGCGGGTCGTAGACCTTCTTGACTCCGACCTCACCGTCGATCTTGAGCACGCCATCGTAGTTCTTGAACATGTGATCGGCGATCGCACGGGTCAGCGCGTACTGCGTGTCGGTGTCGACGTTCATCTTGACGACGCCGTAATCGAGGGTCTCGCGGATCTCCTCCAGGGCCGAGCCCGAGCCGCCGTGGAAGACGAGCAGGAAGCGGCCTTCTTTTCCGTACTTCTTCTCGACCGCAGCCTGGCCGTCGCGCAGGATGGTCGGCTTGAGCACCACGTTGCCCGGCTTGTAGACGCCGTGCACGTTGCCGAAGGTGGCCGCGAACATGTACTGGCCCTTGTCGCCGGTGCCGAGCGCATCGGCCACGGCGAGCATGTCCTCGGGGGTCGTGTAGAGCTTCTCGCGCCCGACACCTTCGTTACTGACTCCGTCCTCCTCGCCGCCGACGACGCCGGCCTCGATCTCGAGGATGATGTCCAGCTCCGCGCATTCGGCTAGAAGCTCCTTGGCGATCTTCATGTTCTCGGCCAGCGGTAGCGTCGAGCCGTCGAACATGTGGCTCTGGAAGAGCGGTCCCTTGCCCGCCGCGACGCGCTTGCGCGACACTTCGAGCAGTGGCCTCAAGAAGGTGCCCACCTTCTCGGGATGGCAGTGGTCGGTGTGCAGGGCGATGTTGACCGGGCACTTCTCAGCGACGATGTGCGCGTACTCGGCCAGTGCGACTGCGCCCAGGACGCCGTCTTTCACGGTTGCGCCGGAGCCGAACTCGCCACCGCCGGTCGAGACCTGGACGATGCCGTCGGACTTGGCCTCGACGAAACCGCGGAGAGCGGCGTTCAGGGACTCCGAGGAGGAGATGTTGATCGCCGGGTAGGCGAACTTGCCGGCCCTAGCGGCGTCGAGCATCTGCGTGTAGGTCTTGGGATCAACGATGGGCATTGCGACCTCTCAATCAGTTCTTTCTTGGCACGGTAGAAAAGCTACAAAGGTAATACCGAAATCGGACCGAGCCTGCGTCGGTTGGGCGACCTAGGAACCGTCGGTAATAACTACTAAGGAGGGATCGTCAAGCGCTGTCGCGCTCGAGGTTGTAGACGGTCGCGCCGCGCCCGTTCAGGCCCTCTTCGATGCGCGCCAGTCGCTCGCCTACTCCACGCCAGCCGCCGGCGATGAGATCGACGAGTAGGCCGAGATCCTCGACGCGGGCAAGGCGCTCGGCCTCTATCTCCTGCTGGAGCCCGCTCAGGTTTCGGATCAGCTGGTCGGTGAGTCCGCGTAGCTCACTGAGCTGGCTGGCGATCGGAAGCGCCTCGGCTCGCAATCCTTCGCGGATGGCCAGCCCGATCTCTTCGGGGAGAATGGTCTCCAGCTCGGCGCCCATCTGGGTCAACGCCTCCATCTGCGCCCGCGCCCGCTCGAAAGCCGCCCTGGTTTGAGATGGATCGACGACATTACTGCTCGCCTGCTCGAGCCGCTCGCGCGCCCTGGCCAGTGCCTCTTCCATGGGCAAGAAGGCTAACGTTGGCAGCGGATGCTCCTACGCGAACTGGACTACGAGTTACCGCCCGAGCTGATCGCGCAGCGCCCGCTCGAGCAGCGTGATGAATCGCGGCTGCTCGTCTATGAGCGCTCAAGCGGAGAAGTGCGTCATCGCCGTTTCCGCGAGCTGCCCGAGGAACTACATGGCGAATTAGTCGTGGTGAACGACACCCGCGTCGTGCCGGCCAGGCTGCATCTGCTGAGGTCCACTGGCGGTCAGGTCGAGGTGCTCTTACTCGAGCCGCTCGGCGGCGGCGAGTGGGAGGCATTGGCGCGTCCTTCCCGTAAGTTGCGCGTTGGCTTGCGCCTGGGGCCGGTGGAGTTTCTGGAAGCGCTCGGGGAGGGACGCTGGCGGATCGCGCTCGAGGGTGAGCCGGCGGGAGAGGCGCCGCTTCCGCCCTACATCCACGAGAAGTTGGACGATCCCGAGCGCTACCAAACAGTTTTTTCCGAGCGGCTGGGCTCGGCTGCCGCGCCGACCGCCGGCCTGCACTTCACGCCCGAGTTGCTCGGGCGCCTCGACGTCGAGCGGATCACGCTGCACGTCGGGCTCGACACCTTCCGCCCTGTGGCGGTGGACGATCTGCGCGAGCACCAGATGCACGGCGAGCGCTATGAGGTGAGCGCCGCGAGTTGGCGGAGGATCGAGGACGCAAAACGTGTGCTGGCAGTTGGAACGACCAGCGTGCGTGTGCTGGAGACGCTGGCCCGTGGCGCTCCGCTTGCCGGGCGAACGGAGCTCTTCATCCAGCCACCCTTCGAGTTCAAGCGCGCGAATTCGCTGCTGACCAACTTCCACCTACCGCACTCGACCCTGCTGGCGCTAGTGATGGCCTTCGCCGGCGTGGAGGAGACGCGGGAGCTCTATCGCTTGGCGATCGCCGAGCGCTACCGCTTCTACTCCTTTGGCGACGCGATGCTCGTACTCTGAACTCCTCTCGGTTCGACGGCCGGCCGGACGAATCTCGTCGCAGATACAGCACAAACACGTATGGCTTTCCGGGATAGCCTTCCCTCAGGGGTCGCGACTGGTCCCTTGGGGGTGTTTGAGAGCGGGATGGCGTGACGACTGAGCAACCGACATTCGAACTGACAGCGCAGGAGGGCGAGGCGCGCGCCGGTGTGCTCAAGACCGCGCACGGCGAGGTGCGGACGCCCGTCTTCATGCCGGTCGGCACCAAGGCGAGCGTGAAGAGCGTCGATCCCGAGGAGCTGCGCGCACTCGGCGCCGAGATCGTGCTCGCCAACAGCTACCACCTGCACTTCCGCCCGGGCGAGCAGCTCGTCGAGGAAATGGGCGGCCTGCACGGCTTCATGGGCTGGCCCGGCCCGATACTCACCGACTCCGGCGGTTTCCAGGTCTTTTCGCTGCGCGACACGCTGCTCGCGGTGGATGAGGAAGGCGTCACTTTCCGCTCGGTTTACGACGGCAAGGCGGCGCGCTTCACACCCGAGCTCGCGGCCGAGATTCAGTGCCGGCTCGGCTCGGACATTGCCATGTGCCTCGATGTCTGCCCACCGGCCGGCGCACCGCGCGCCGAGCTCGAGCGGGCGGTCGAATTGACGTCGGTCTGGGCCGAGCGGCAAAGGCAAGCGCCGCGGGCCGACGGGCAACTTCTCTTCGGAATCGTCCAAGGCGGCATCGACGAGGAGCTGAGGCGACGCTCGGCCGAGCAGCTCGGCGAGCTCGACTTCGACGGCTACGCACTCGGCGGGCTGAGCGTGGGGGAGGACCGTCCGGCGATGCTGGAGGCGACGGGCTTCTCGGCGCCGCTCCTGCCGGCCGCGAAAGCGCGGTACTTCATGGGCATCGGCGACCCTGAGGGCGTTCTGGAAGTGATCGAGCGCGGCATCGACATGTTCGACTGCGTACTGCCGACGCGCACCGCTCGCACCGGCTCGGCGCTGACCTGGGAGGGAAGGATCAATCTCCGCAACGCTCGCTTCACGCGCGATCAGCGCCCGCTGCAGGAGGGCTGTGACTGCCCGGCCTGTAACCGCTTCAGCCGCGCCTATCTGCGCCACCTGGTCAACCAGCAGGAGCTGCTCGGATTGCGCCTGCTCAGCCTGCACAACCTGCGCTTCCTGATCAAGCTGGTGGTCGGGGCACGCGAGGCGATCGTGCGCGGAGAGCTTGCCTCATACAAGCGCGATGCTCTCGCGCGGCTCGTCGCTAACGAGGCTTGAGCGCTCGTCTGGCCTATCCGGCGCCGCCTGATCTGGCGGGAGAGCGGCGGCAATCTGCACAATTCCGGTTGAGGCGCCCGAGCGTCAATAGGGGCGCGTTCGACAGAAGGTCGAGTGTGCTTTCCAACTCGAACCGCGATTCATCAAGCTAAGCTGCAGCCCCAGTGTCATCGCGCCGACCACACATCATCCTGCTCTTACTGATCGCGGCCACCTTGGTAGCGGTCTTCGCCTTCGCCGCGCCGAGCTCGCCTCTCTATAAGTCGCCGGCGTTAGGGCTCGACCTCAAGGGCGGCTTGCAGGTGGTGCTGAAGGCGAAGCCGACGACGGCCGGTCACCCGGTGACCAGCACGGACATGTCGCGCTCGATCAGCATCATGCGCAAGCGCGTCGACAAGCTCGGTGTCGCCGAGCCCGACATCCGCACTCAGGGCGCGAACGAAATTGTCATCGACCTGCCCGGCATAAAAGATCCGGGAAGAGCGATGCAGGTGATCGGCAAGCTCGCCGAGTTGCAGCTCTTCGATCTGGAGACGAAGCTGGTCGAGGGCGTATCGGTAAACAACCTGGTGCCCGAACCGCACAAGCTCTTCGACCTGCTCACTCTGGTCAAGTCGGAGGCGAAGAGTAAGAGCGCTTCTAGCTACTACCTCTTTGGCAAGGATCATCGTCTCGTTACGAAGACCTCGTTCAACACTCAGAAGCAGCTTCAGAACTGGCTTCTGCAGAAGCGACTGACGAGCAAAGGCGGCATCGTCCTCGGCGTGCCTAAGACGATGTCACTCGCCTCCTGCGACTTAGTGACGAGCCGCTCATGCCCGGGCCCGAACGGTGGTTTCGTGCCCAAGGCAAACCAGACCTGGTACTACCTATTCAAACTGCCCCCCAACCTCGGCGGTAAGGATCTGAATGCGGGCGGCATCCGATCCGAGTTCGGCTCTCACGGGCCACAGGTCGATCTCTCCTTCACTAGCCACGGGAACAAGGTCTTCCACAAGATCACCAGTGACGAGTGGAACCGGGGAAAGGCGTATCAGGCAGAGCAGCACTTCGCGGTTGTGCTCGACGGAGAGTTCATCACCTTCCCGATGATCGATTTCAGGGACAACTCGCTTTCCGACGGCATCGATCCCTCGATCAGCGGGGCAATCATCGAGGGAATCGGCACGATGAGCGAGGCCAACGACATCGCCACCGTGCTGCAGACCGGCGCGCTGCCGGTGAAGTTCGAAGTTGCCTCTCGCAACCAGATCTCGGCCACGCTTGGTAAGGACTCGCTGCGCCAGGCAATGGTGGCGGCAATCATCGGACTGGCGCTGGTCGTCGTCTTCCTGCTGACCCTCTATCGCTTCCTCGGGCTCGTGGCGGTCATCGGTCTCGGCATCTACGCGGTCTTCCTCTACGGAATGATCCTGGTCTTCAACGTCACCCTGTCGCTGCCAGGGTTCGCCGGCATGATCCTCACCATCGGTGTCGCGGCCGACGCAAACGTCGTCATCTTCGAGCGCATCAAGGAGGAATCCCGTGCGGGCAAATCGGTGAAAGCTGCCGTTGCCACCGGGTACGAGCGCGGCTTCCACACCATCCTCGACGCCAACGTGGTGACCGCGATCACCGCCGCCGTCCTCTTCCTGGTCGCTACGGCGGGCGTCAAGGGCTTCGCGCTGATGCTGCTGCTCGGTACCGGCATCTCGCTGATCACCGCAGTCGCCGGCACGCGCGCAATGCTTGGACTGCTCTCCAACTTCCGCTGGTTCAACAATCCGAGCTTCATGGGCGCCCATGGAGCCCAGCGCGGGCGCTGGTTGCAGATCGACTTCATGCGCAAGCGCTACCTGTGGCTTGGGATATCGGGAGTCGTCGTGCTGGTCAGCGCCTTATCGCTCGGTGTCAAAGGCCTCAACCTGGGCATCGACTTCAAGGGCGGGACGCAGATCACGTTCAACACCCAGCAGCCGACCAAACTCGGGACGGTGCGCAATATCGTCGCCGACGTCACCGGCGAGAGAAGCGCTCCGATTTACGGCACTGGAAAGACGGTCGGCGGCTCGGAAAGCTACGAGGGCTTCCAGTTGCGCCTGCGCACCACCAGCCGGGCGCAGCAGGACAAGCTGACGCAGCAACTGGAGACCAAGGTCCAAGCCACGATCAGGGGGTCGAAGAACGTCTCGGCCAGCTTCGGCAGCGAGATCGCACGCAGCGCGATCAAAGCTCTGATCGTCTCTTTCCTGCTGATCATCGGCTACATCTCGATGCGCTTCGACTTCAAATACGCCGTGCCGGTGATCGTCGCTGTGCTGCACGACATCGTGATTACGGTCGGGGTCTATTCGCTGACGGGTCGGGAGGTGACCACCTCAACGGTGGCCGCGGTGCTGACCGTGCTCGGCTATTCGGTCTACGACACAATCATCATCTTCGACCGTGTCCGCGAGAACGTGCCGTTGATGCGCCAGGCGCCGTTTGCCCGCATCGCCAACGTGTCGATCTGGGAGACGATCCGGCGCTCCCTGGCCACGACTTTCATCACCCTCCTCCCGGTCGGCGCGCTCTTCGTTGCCGGCGGCGCCACGCTCAAGGACTTCGCCTTCGCTTTGCTGATCGGCATCACGTCCGGCGCCTACTCCTCGATCTTCGTAGCCGCGCCGCTGCTCACGATGTGGAAGGAGCGCGAACCGGAGTTTGCACGGCGCCTCAACGCCGAGTCTTTCCAGCGCTTCAGGCATGACGAGTCGGTCGGCAAGGTCTTGCCGGAGCCGGCGATGGCGGCAGTGAGCGAGCGTTCGGTTGGATCTGGAATCGAGACCGCTACAGACGCGGCCAAGAGGGAGCGGCGCCGGCAAAGGCGACGCTCGAGGCCACATGGACGACCCCGCTAGTAGCTCACGGCAGCTCGTCAGCGAGCTGGCGCTGGCAGCCGTCGGCGTGGTTGCGCTGACCGCTGACCGGATCGACGCCCTGGCCGAGGCGATAGCGGCTCGCGGCAACATCGGCAGCGTCGAAGAAGCACGCGAGCTACTGCGCGATCAGGTCGAGCACTGGCGGGAAGACGCAGCGCGCGTGGGAAGCCAGGCGGCCTCCCGCGTGAGCGCTCTGGCGAGCGAACTAGGGCTGATGACCCGCGAGGAGTCCGATGAGCTGGAGCTGCGGGTAGCTCAGCTCGAGCACCGGCTGCATCTGCTGGAGCAGAGCAGCGACTCGGCTTAGGGCCTATCCCGGTAGGCCCGCACAACCGATGCGGCCGATTCGCGGCGCCAGGAACCACCCGATCCACTCACCGCACTACCAGTGCGCTTTCGCGGCTCGTGCGGCCTCCGGCATCCACGCCTCGACCGCCTCAGCCGCGCCTCCCTACCGGGATAGGCCCTTAAGCGTCACGCCAAGTAGCTCAACAGTCTCGACAGGGTGCTTGTGCAGTTCTTCGCTCTGGCTCTACTTCTGCGCTAGCGCTCGCTCGCCCGTTCGTAAGCGACCGGCAAAACCCGTCTAACGAGCCCGCCCGCGGCGCGCTTCCTGTCACACTGACGGTATGGTCGCGCAACCCAGTGCGAGCAATCTCGGTCGCCTCTCGGAAATCGCGCAGGTCGCGGTGCGCCACGGCTTCGGTTACGTACTCGCCCGCCACCACCTGAGCGATCTGATTCCGGGGCGGAAGAAGTTGCGCCTCGAAGAGCCGGCCGTCTCGGAGCGCGGCCGCCACCTGCGCGCGATGCTCGAAGAGCTCGGCCCGACCTTCGTCAAGTTCGGTCAGCTGCTCTCGATGCGCCCCGACCTTCTGCCGCCCGACCTGATCGCCGAATTGCGCCCGCTGCAAGACGATGTCAGGCCCTTCGCCTTTGCCGACGTGCGTCGCGTCATTCAGGAGGACTTCGACCAGTCGCTCGAGCGGCTCTTTACGGAGTTCGAGGAAGTGCCGGTCGCGGCGGCTTCGATCGGCCAGGTGCACCGAGCCGTGCTTCCGAACGGACACCTGGTGGCGGTCAAGGTGCAGCGGCCGGGTGCACCGCAGCAGATCGAGTCCGACCTGAGCTTGATATATCAGATAGCTCGCATTCTCAAGGAGCGGGTGCGGGCGCTCGATTTCGTGGATCTGCACGACGTGGTGGATGAGTTCGCCCGCTCGATCCACCGCGAGCTCGACTACCACCAAGAGGGCCGAAACGCCGACATGCTGCGGCGCCAGTTCGCCGCCGACAAGCACGTCCGCGTACCGCGCATCTACTGGACTTACTGCCGCCAGCGCGTGCTCACGCTCGAGTTCCTGGAGGGGACGCAGCTGGCCGATCTCGAGGGCTCCGAGCTCTCCCGCGAGGACCGGCGCGTTCTGGCGACCAGGGTCGCCAAGACCTGGATGGAGATGATCTTCAAGCACGGTGCCTTCCACGGCGATCCGCACCCGGCCAACATCCTGGTGCTCTCGGGCCCCGACGAGATCGGGTTGGTCGATTTCGGGCTTGTCGGGCGGTTGTCGGACGAGGACATGGGTCGGCTCACCCGCGTCTTCATCGACGCCGCGAGCGAAAACGTCGACGCCCTATCTCAGCGAATCTCCGACCTGGGCGTACGCTGCCCGCCCGAGCACGAGCAGCAGTTTGCGCTCGAACTGCGGGAGTTCTACTACCGCTATTACGGGTCGAGCCTGGCCGAGATCGATCCGCTTCAGGTGATCCGCGAGGTCTTTTCGATGATCTACTCGCTCAACCTGCACCTGCCGTCGCGCTTCCTACTCCTCGACAAGACGCTCGCCACGCTGGCTTCGGTCGGCGCCGAGTTGACGCCTGACTTCAACGTCTTCGAGGTCGCCAAGCCCTATGCCCGCGATCTCGTGCGCCGACGCTTCAGCCCCGAGCGAATGGCCAGGCGAGCGCGCCGCGACAGCATTGATCTGGTGCGCGTCGGGCGCGAACTGCCGCACCTGGCGCACGAAGTTCTCAGCCAGACCCGCGAGGGACGGCTGGAGATCGGTTTCGTGCACAAGGGGCTGGAGGACGTCCTGCACCAGTTCTCGGTGGCCATGAACCGGCTCGTGATCGCCTTCGTGGTGATGGGCGGGCTGATCGGTTCGAGCCTGATCGGCATCTTCACCCACAAGGGACCGCATTTCCTCGGTGTGAACGTCATCTCGGTCGCCGGTTTCATGCTCTCAGGCGTGCTCGGGCTCTGGCTGCTCTGGGGCGTGATTCGCTCCGGACGCCTCTGAACAGGCGGTCGCGATAAGCCTCGGCCGTCCCGGACGGTTGGGGATAGGCCGTCACGATTCCGCCGTAAAGAGGGCAGAAAGGGACACTATTCGTGCGCTACTTGGCCTGTTAGCGTCGCCTGCATGAGCGCCGCAGTCCTCCTCGCCGAGCCCGAGCCCCAGTTTCGCGGTCTACTCGAGCGCCAGCTCTCGGTGGCGGGCTTCGCGGTGGTCGAGGCCGGCGCCGGCGCCGAGGCGCTGACGCTGGCCGAGCAGGCCTTGCCCGATCTCGTCCTGGTTGGAAACGAGCTACCCGACGCCTCCGCGGCGGAGATCTGCAGGCGCCTGCGCGAAGGCGAGCCGGGCCGCAAGTGGAATCGCGAGGTGCCGGTGATCGTGCTCGGCAGCGTCGAGTCAGACGCCGTCGATCGCGTTCAGGCCTTCCAGCACGGTTGCGACGACTACCTGACGCAGCCCTTCCATCACCAGGAGTTGGTCGCCCGCATCCACGCTGTGCTGCGCCGAGCCGCTCCCGACTCGCGCCAGTGCCTGGTCGCCGGCGAGATTGAGCTAGACCGACAGACGCGCCGGGTCAGCGTGGCGGGTGAGCGCGTCTTTCTCGCCGCTAAGGAGTTCGAGCTGCTGATCAAGCTGGCCACGGCGCCCTACCGCGTCTTCTCGAAAGAAGAGCTGCTACGCGAGGTCTGGGGCTTCCGTTCGATTGGGCGCACGCGCACGGTCGACTCACATGCTTCGCGCCTGCGTCGCAAGCTCGCCCGTCCCGGCGCCGGCCCCTTTGTTATCAACGAATGGGGCGTGGGCTATCGGCTGTTGGACGACTAGTCGACGGGCTCGACCCAGCGCAGCGGAATCCATCCCGACTCTCCGCTTGCGTTACTACACCAGAGCCAGCCGCTTTCCTCATCGGGCTCGTCCACGCTGACGATCTCGCCCTGATCGGCCGCCAGCTCGCTCGTGTCGTAGTCCTGAAGTGCCGTTGCTTCACCGTTAGACAGATGCGAGAGATGGCGATCGGGCACCCAGCCGCCGTGACCGTGCTCGTCGCTGCACCAGCGAAAGGCCGGCCATTCTTCGCTCAACTCGCCGACCCGGAGGCGATCGCCCGTCGAAACCTCGAGCGGCGGCCGAGCAGGTGGTATGTGTCGGGCAAGGAGACGTGCGTGAGCGGCTGTCCAGGCCATGATCGTTCTAGGAAAGCTCGGCGCCCTCGAACTCGAGCAACCAGCGTTTGCGATCAAGCCCGCAACCGAGGCCACCGTAGCCCCGCAGCGAACCGTCGGCGCCGATCACGCGGTGGCAGGGAATCACGATCATGAACGGGTTCGTGCGCATCACATTGCCGACGGCGCGGGCCGCGCCCGGGTAACCGGCCATATCGGCGAGTTGGCCGTAGCTGACGACGGTGCCGTAGGGGACGCGGCTCAGTTCCTCGAGCACGCGACGCTCGAACTCGCCCGCCTCGTAGTCGAGTGGGAGGTCGAAGTCGCGGCGGCTACCGGCGAAGTACTCCTCAAACTGCCGCACGGCCTCGGCAAGGATGCTGCCCGCTGCCGGCTCGGTCGCCTGTGCCGTCTCTCCGCTTGGAGCGAGGTCGATCTGCGTCAGCCCGCGCTCGGAGGCCCTGACTGTGAGCGAACCGAGTGGCGTCGAGACGAGCGCTTTTTCACGCTGCGCCGACTTCTTGGGAGATGCGACGGACATCGATCGGACTGTAGCTCCGCGAGCGTCCCTTGTGCCGGGCTCACACCTGCAGCGGGATGAGCAGTTGCGGCGTCAGGTAGACCTCGACGAGCGCAGCGATGAGAACCAGCGGAACCGACACCTCGACGGTTCGCAAGAGCAGGCGCCCGGGCTTCTCGGCCGGCGCGAAGATACAGCTCGCGGCTGCCGCAAGTGGAAGAAGTAGAGCGCTGAACTCGGGCGTTCCGTGCGGAAGGGTGGCAAAGAGAGCCCAGTGCGAGATGAGGTGCTCGTCGAGCGCGCGAGCCTGCTCCGAGAAGATCCACCACAGCCCCAGCAGCAGGCAGACGGCGACGATGGGATAGACGACGCGGGCGGCGGTATTCACGCCGGGGTGGTCCCAGGTGTCGTGAATATCCCAGCTCCAGAGTCGTGCGATCGGCCAGGCCAGTAGCGTGATCGCTGCCAGCCAGGCGCAGTTCAAGCCCGCCACTAACACGACGTCGGAGAGGTGATGCTGCTGAGATAGGAGCACCGAGTTGGAGCGGTCGTAGGCTGTAGCGCCGCTTCGCAATGCGCCGGTGACGATGATCGCCAGCTGCAGAACCAGCGAGCCGCCCAGCGCAGTTGCTCCGATCCAGCGCGCGCGTGTGTCGAGTCGAGTGATCGTCTGAGTCTTCCGGTCTTGGCAGAACAGCGACTGCGTCTCTCAAGTTCTCGGCGCCGCGATCGGACGTCTTGAGTTTTCGGCCTACTCCAGTAGGCCCGTACGCCTGAATACGCGTTGGAGCTTCGCCGAGCGGATACGCTCTGCGTCGTGCACCTAGCCGTCGTCGGTCATGTCGAGTGGATCGATTTCCTACGCGTTTCGCGCGTGCCCACGCAGGGCGAGATAGTTCACGCCAGCCGAGGCTGGGGCGATGCGGCCGGCGGTGGCGCGGTGGCTGCGATTCAGTTCGCGAACCTCGCCAGTGACGCGATGCTTTTCACCACCTTTGGCGCTGACGAGCGCGGCCGCCAGGCGAGAGAGAAGCTCGAGGCGCAGCGCGTTCGCGTATACGCCCGCGAGATCGAGTTGCCACAGCGCTACGGCGTCACCTTCGTTGACAACGACGGCGAACGAACGATCACGGTAGTGGGGGAGAGGTTGACGCTGCGCGGCGACGATCCGGAATTACCTTGGAGCGAGCTGGAGCAGGCAGACGGCGTCTATTTCGTCAGCGGCGATGCGGAGACCGTTCGCCAGGCGCGCAAGGCACGCGTCTTGGTCGCCGCTTCACGCTCTCTGGGGGTGTTGCAAGAGGCCGGTGTCGAGCTTGATGCGATCGTCGGCAGCGACTTGGACGCAAGCGAGCGCTACGAGCGCGGCGACCTCGATCCGGCGCCGCGCCTTGTCGTTCGCACCGAGGGGGCGGATGGTGGCACGCTCGAGCCCGGCGGCCACTACGACGCCGCCCAGCTTCCGGGCCCGATCGTCGACAGCTATGGCTGCGGCGACTGTTTCGCCGCCGGGCTCACCTACGGTCTGGCCGCCGGGATGCCGGTTGCCGAGGCCGTTCAGCTGGCGGCTCGCTGTGGGGCGACGGTCCTTACCGGCAACGGCCCTTACGAGCGCCAGCTCACGTTGGGCCGTCAGCGCCCGAGTAACTGATCGGGCTTTCGCCGGAGTCTCGATCTTCGCTAATTGTGAATCTCGCCCGGGGCACCCCAAGCCCACCACCCGGTTTCAGCGTAATGAGGCACTCTGCACGGCCGTGTGACGAAACCGATCCAAATCTCGAGAAAGCGGGCTGTAGAGAGTCGGTATCGAAGCGAGCGCCGGTGGAGGACAGAGCAAGTTCCTGGCCGAAAAGTGTTGCGGAATGGGAAGTTGTGGGGTAAAGTGGGGCCACGTGGACCACACGAACGATCGAGCCCATGCTTTCTGGCGAGTACGAACATACCCTTGACGAGAAGAACCGGCTGACGCTTCCCGCCCGGTTCAGGCCCCGCTTTGCCGAGGGCCTAGTGCTCACGCGCGGCATGGACAGCTGCCTGAGCATCTACACCAAGGAGGAGTTCTCGCGCACGATCGAGACTCGTCTTGCCGGGCTCGATCCGCTCTCTCGCGAGAGCAGGCTCATGCAACGCTTTTATTTCTCGGGCACCGCCGAGGCGGTTCCCGACAGGCAGGGACGCGTGATGGTGCCGCAGGCCTTGATCCAAAACGTTGGTTTGTCACGCGAGGTCATGGTGGTCGGGGTTCTCGATCACCTGGAGATCTGGGATCGCGCGGCCTGGCGGAATTACATGAAACAAGTAGAGGAGAAGGTCGAAGATGCTGCCGAACGCCTTGCAGCCCAACGCGACTGATCACGTTCCCGTCCTCGCCGACGAGGTGCGAGAACTGCTCGCCATCCGCCCGGGAGAGACGGTCGTTGACACGACCTTCGGCGCGGGCGGTCATGCACGCCTGCTCGCGGCCGATCTGCGCGGCGCGGGAAAGCTGATCGCGATCGACCGCGATCCTTCGGTGCGCCCCTACTTCGAAAGCTTCCGGCGCCGCGCCGGTGTACAGGCTCGCCTTCTGCACGGCGACTTCGCCGACGTGCTCGAGCGCCTGGCCCAAAACGGCGTCAGGGCGGACGCTGTCTTGTTCGACCTTGGCGTCTCGAGCATGCAGATCGACAGGCCCGAGCGCGGCTTCTCCTACGCGGTCGATGCGCCGCTGGATATGCGTATGGATCCGTCCGAGGACTATTCGGCGCGCGATCTCGTCAACGAGGCAAGCGCCAAGGAGCTGGAGAAGATCTTCCGCCGCTTCGGCGAGGAGCGCTACGCCAAGTCGATCGCCCGCGCGATCGTGGAGCGCAGGCGCCGCGAGGAGATTACGCGCACATCCGAGCTGGTCGAAACGATCAGGGGCGCCATTCCGGCTCCGGCGCGATTCGGCGAGGGGCATCCGGCCAAGCGCGTGTTCCAGGCACTTCGTATCGCGGTCAACGACGAGCTCCAGTCGCTGGCCGACGCGCTGCCCAGCGCGCTCGAGTTGCTACGTCCCGGCGGTCGCCTGGCCGTGATCAGCTTTCACTCGCTTGAGGACCGAATCGTCAAGCGCTTCCTGCGCGCCAAGGAGCACGGTTGCATCTGCCCGCCCGATTTTCCGATCTGCAACTGCGGGCACGAGGCGGAGATGCGCTTGCTGGGTCGCAAGGCCATCCGCCCGAGCCCGCGTGAACTTGCCCTCAATCCGCGAGCCGCCTCGGCTCGCCTGCGCGCGGCGGTGAAGCTGTGAGCCCGGCGACCGCACGAGTTGCTACTCGGCCGGCAGCCAGACCGGCGCCACGTTCTCAACCGGCACGAACGGCGCCTCGACAAAGGAAGCAGGAGGCCGTTCAGCGCAGCGTGCGCGGCGGGATCGTCTGGATCATCGCCCTGGCAATGCTTCTGACCGGCGTGGTCGCCGTCAATGTCGCGGTACTGCGCCAGAACATGCAGCTCGAAAGCTACGCCAACGAGGGGGCGCAGCTACGCGATCAGAATCTTGTGCTCCGCTCTCGTCTCTCTCGAACCTCCTCGCCGTCCCACATCGAGCGTATTGCTAGTAAGAAGCTAGGGCTGGTCCAGGCCGGCTCTGACCAGACGATTTACATCCAGCTCAGCGCGGGCGGGAAGTGAGCCAGCGGGCGGCGAACCGACGAATCAGGCTGCTCGGAGCGGCACTGGCAATCGCTCTCGCCTGTGCGCTCGCTCGGGCAGGCTGGATCCAGGTCGTTCGAGCAAGCTCGCTGGCCAGGCTTGCCGACGCCCAGCAGACACAGACGCTCACGATCCCGGCGCCCCGCGGCGCGATTGTCGATCGCAACAACGTCGAGCTGGCAGCTAACGAAGACTCCGTCACGATCTATGCCGATCCCAAGCTTGTGCGCTCTCCGGCGGCGACGACACAGCGCGTGGTTGAGGCGCTCGGCCTCGACGTGCAAGCCGGGACGGAGCTACTAGGAAAGCTTGCCGACCGAAAGAGCCGCTTCGTGTACGTAGCCAGGAAAGCGTCGCTCGCCCAGGCCAACAGGGTGAAGCGGTTGAAGCTCGCGGGTTTTGGTTACACCGTCGAGCCCAAGCGGATTTACCCGCAAGGTGTGCTGGCCGCTCAGACGATCGGCTTCGCGGGCCTTGACAATCGCGGTCTGGCCGGTCTCGAGAAGCAGTACGACAAATCCCTGGTCGGGCGCGACGGCAAGCAGACAGTGGTTCGAGATCCTGCCCAGCGTCTGATCGACGTGAAGAGCACCACCGTCGATAGGCCCGGCGCCAATCTCGCTCTGACGATCGACAACGCGATTCAGCTCTACGTACAGCAGGAGCTAGCCCGAGCCCTCAAGACCTGGCGGGCTCGTTCGGCGTCGGCGGTGGTACTGGATCCGCACACGGGCGAGGTGCTGGCGATGGCGACCGCGCCTACCTATGACGCCAATAAGGTCGGAGAGACTGCACAGGATCTTCAGCGAAACAGGACTGTTACCGACACCTACGAGCCAGGCTCGACCTTCAAGCTCGTGACGATCGCGGGAGCGCTGTCTGAGGGCCTGGTCACACCACAAACCGCCTTCACGCTGCCCTACTCGATCAAAGTCGCCGACAAGATCATCCACGACTCGCACCCGCGTGCTACCGAGCTAATGACGGTCTCCAAGATCCTGACCGTTTCCTCGAACGTGGGCGTCGCCACCATCTCCACGCAGTTGCTCGGCACCGAGCGGCTCGCCCGCTGGATCAAGCGCTTCGGTTTTGGCGAAAAGACGGGCGTCGATTTCCCGGGCGAAAGCCAGGGCATCGTGTTGCCGCAGGATAAATGGTACGGATCGGCTACCGGCACGATCCCGATCGGGCAGGGAATCGCCGTTACGCCGATACAGCTGGCCGCCGCCTACGCGGCGATCGCGAACGAAGGCGTTTGGATACAGCCGCATCTGGTGGCGCGTGTCGGTGGCAAAGCGGCTTCGGCGGCGAAACGGCGGCGGGTTGTGACGCCGGTGGTGGCGGAGCAGCTGATGAGCATGCTCGGCAGCGTCGTTGACGAGGGCACTGGAGTCGAGGCGGAGATTCCGAACTACTCCGTTGCCGGTAAGACTGGCACGGCGGCCAAGCCCGATCCCGTGAGCGGCGGCTATTCGACCTACAAGTACGTGGCCTCTTTCGTCGGCATCGTTCCGGCCTCCGATCCGCGACTCGTAATCCTGGTCACCGTCGACGAGCCGAAGGGCGCGATCTGGGGAGGCAGCGTCGCGGCGCCGGCCTTCAAGCAGATCGCGCTCGACTGCCTGCGCTACCTGGAAGTTCCGCCCGATCGACCGAGTTGAGCAGCGAGCGACGGACCTTGCGGTCGGGGCACGTTGGTAAACTCGCCCGGCGATGGATCTGGAGCGTTTGAGCGCGGCGCTCGAGCCCCGCGAGATAATCCGGCGCTCTCCCGTTGAGTTGCGCGATCTGGCCTACGACGTGCGCAGAGTCGAGCAGGGCTCACTCTTTTTCTGCGTCCCCGGTATGCATGCCGACGGCCACGATTTCGCCGTCGAAGCCGTTCAGCGCGGAGCCGTTGCCTTGGTCGTGGAGCGTCCGCTGGAGTTGGAGGTACCGCAGTTGGTAGTCGCCTCGTCGCGCGTGGCGATGGCGAAGGCCGCTGACGCCTTCTTCGGAGAGCCCACGCGCGAGCTTCAGCTGGCCGGAGTCACGGGGACCAACGGTAAGACGACGACCTGCTTTCTCGTCTACGAGATCCTGGCCGCGGCCGGGCGGCGCCCGGGGCTGGTGGGAACGGTCGAGAGCCGTGTCGGCGGAAAGCCCAGGAAAATGGCGCGAACGACCCCAGAAGCGATTGATTTGCAGCGACTATTCCGCGAGATGCTCGACGCCGGCGATCGCAGCTGCGTCATTGAAGCCTCGTCGCACGCGATCGAGCTACACAGGCTCGACAGAGCCCACTTTTCTGCCCTCGCCTTCACCAATCTGAGCCAGGATCACCTCGACTTTCACGAAACGATGGAAAAGTACTTCGCCGCCAAGCGGCGGCTCTTCCTCGAGGGCGACGAGACTCCGGCCGCGATCAATATCGACGACGCCTACGGTCGCCGTTTGGCCACCGATCTGCGCGCCATTGGTCACGAACACGTGCTCACCTTCGGGCGCGCGCCCGATGCCGACCTGAGCCCGGAAGAGATCGAGCTGGGCGCCGAGGGCACGCGGATCAGCCTCGGCGAGCTCGAGCTGCGCAGTCCGCTGCGCGGCGCCTTCAACGCCGAAAACCTGCTCACCGCGACGGCGCTGGCTCGCCTGCTCGGCGTCGAGGACGCGCAGATCGCGGCCGGGGTTGCGGCGCTGAAGGGAGTCCCGGGCCGCTTCGAGGCGGTCGAGCACGACCAGCCCTTCGCCGTCGTCGTCGACTACGCGCACACTCCCGATGCGCTTGCCGGGTTGCTCACCGCGGCGCGAGAGCTGACTCGCGGAAAGCTGATTTGCGTCTTTGGCTGCGGCGGCGATCGCGATCGCGAGAAGAGGCCGCTGATGGGCGAGATCGCTGCGGAATTGAGCGACGTCGCCATCGTCACCTCAGACAATCCTCGCAGCGAGGAGCCGCAAGCGATCATCGACGAGATACTCGTAGGCGTCGAGGACAAGAAGGTCGAGGTCGAGCTCGACCGTAGAGCGGCTATCGAGCAGGCCCTTGCGCAGGCGCGCGAGGGCGACGTGGTGGTCATCGCCGGCAAAGGGCACGAGCAGGGTCAGGAGATCGGCGGCCGAGTGCTTCCCTTCGACGACCGCGTGGTCGCCGCGGAGTTGCTCGTAGAGCTCGGGGCGGGAAGATGATTCCGCTTTCGATCGATCAAGTCGCGCGGCTCTGCGAAGGAGAGCTGACGAAGGCGGAGGGCGCCGTTGAGATTACGGGCGTTGTCATCGACTCGCGGCGCGTTCAGGCGGGCGACCTCTTCGTGGCCGTGAGTAGCGGCGCGGAGTTCGCGCCCGAGGCGCTGAAGCGGGGGGCGGCCGCGGTGCTCGTCCCGAGCGATGCGGAAGCTGCGCTGGCGGCGCTCGCCGGGGAGGTTCGCGCTCGCTCCGATGCCCGCGTTGTTGCGATAACCGGCTCGACCGGCAAGACCTCGACCAAGGACATTCTGGCTTCGCTCTGCGCGCCGCATCTGAAAACCGTGGCGGCGGAGGCGAGCTTCAACAACGAGCTCGGCATTCCGCTCACTGTCTGCCGCCTTGAAGCCGACAGCGAGCTGTTGGTGGTCGAGATCGGCATGCGCGGCCTCGGCCAGATCGAGCTGGCCTGCGGCTTCGTTCGGCCGCACATCGGCCTGATCACGAGCATCGGGCCGGTGCATCTGGAGCTACTCGGCACGGTTGAGAAAGTCGCACAGGCCAAGGCCGAGCTGCTGCGTTGCCTGGAGCCCGGTGGCGTGGGGATCGTGCCGGCCGGCGAGCCGCTGCTCGAGCCCTTCATTCCTGCGGGCCTCGACCTGCGCCGCTTCGGCCCCGGAGGATCCTCGTCGCTGGTCTCTTTCGAGCCCGTAGGGGAGCTCTCCCGCGCCGTCTTCGAGATCGAGGGTGAGCGGGTCGAGTTGGAACTCGCTCTGAACGCCCGTCATCAGGCTGAGAACGCGCTCGCCGCGCTCGTCGCCTACCATGCGCTGGGTCTGCCACTGGAAGGTGCGCGGGAAGGTGCGCGGACGATTAGGCTCTCTCGCTGGCGCGGCGAAGAGACTGCGCTGCCCGCTGGAGGACTTCTGATCAACGACTCCTACAACGCCAACCCGACCTCGCTCGCCGCGGCGCTCGAGCATCAAGCTCAGCTTGCCGCCGGCCGCAGACGGGTGGCCGTGCTCGGGACGATGGCCGAGCTCGGCGCCGAGAGCGAGCGCTACCACCGCGAGATCGGCAAGCAGGCCTCGGAGCTCGGCGTCGCCGCCGTGCTGGCGGTCGGGGAGGGTGCCCGCGCCTATCTGGATCTGGCCGACGGCGTGCCTGAGCGCGAGTGGGCGCCGGACGCTGAGAAGGCCGCTCAGCTGGCGCTGGAGATAATCAGGCCCAGCGACTGCGTGCTCGTCAAGGGCTCGCGCGTCGTCGGCCTGGAGCTGGTTGCCAAGGCGCTCGAGGAGGCCTTCGCAGCGTGAGCGCCGCCCTCACCAGCAATCTCGCGCTGGCGGGCCTGACGCTTCCGAGCCCGATGGTGCGGGTGATCGTGGCCAGCATCCTGGCGCTCGGAATCTCGATCTTCGCTGGGCCGCGCTTCATCGACTTCCTGCGTAATCACGATGTCGGCCAACACATTCGCGAGGAAGGGCCGGCAGGGCATGTGGTCAAGCAGGGAACACCGGTGATGGGTGGCGTGCTCTTCCTGGCGGCAGCGGTCATTGCCTTCCTCATCCTGAGCGAGTACACGATCCAGGCGCTGACCGTGCTCTTCATCATGCTTGCCTGCGCCGGTATCGGATTTTTCGACGACCTGATGAAGGTGCGCCACCGACGCTCGCTTGGGCTGGCCGGACGATGGAAAATGCTGCTGCTCGTCTTGATCACCGTCGGCGCCGGCTACCTTGCGCACCGCGCCGGCCAGCCGACCTGGATCGCCGTTCCCTTCACCAACTCGCGTCTGCATCTCGGCGTGGTCTGGTACGTGCTGCTCTTCTTCGTCATCGCCGGCGCGGCCAACGGCGTCAATCTGACCGACGGTCTCGACGGCCTGGCGGCGGGCACCGGCATGATTGCCACCTTCACCTTCCTTTCGATCGCTGTCGTCGCCTACGTGCGTTCCTCGCCGAACCCCGGCTTGCGCGAGCCCAGGCTCGTCGATCTGGCGATTCTGGCGGCGGCGCTGATCGGAGGGTTGATCGGCTTCCTCTGGTACAACACCTTCCCGGCAGACGTGTTCATGGGAGACACCGGCTCGATGGGTATCGGCGGCGCACTGGCCGGCTTCGCCATCATGACCAAGACTGAGCTCCTGCTGCTTTTGATCGCCGGGATCTTCCTGATTGAGGCGCTCTCGGTAATGATCCAGGTGTTCAGCTTTCGCTTCTTCAAGCGCCGCGTTTTCTTGATGGCGCCGATCCACCACCACTTCGAGATGAAGGCCTGGTCGGAAACGAAGATCATGGTGCGCTTCTGGATCCTCTGCGGAATCCTCTGCGCACTTGCCTTCGCGCTCTACTACCGCAACTTCACCGGCTTCAACTTCCTCCGCCCACTGCCCAAATGAGCGAGCTGCCGAGTCGCGTGCTTGTGCTGGGCCTGGCCCGGTCGGGGCGGGCGGCGGCTCTGGCCTTGGCGCGGCGCGGCGTAACCGTCGTGGCGGTCGATCGCTCGACCGAGCTGGACGTGAGGGAGCTGATCAAGGCAGGCATCGAGCTGAGGCTCGGCCTCGAAAGCGAGCGGCTGCTGGAGGGCGCGGGACTGCTCGTGAAGAGCCCGGGCGTGTCGCTCGAGGCGCCCCTGGTGCAAGTGGCGCGTAAGCGCAGGATCCCGGTCTGGAGCGAGGTTGAGCTAGCCTCGCGGCTCTTCTCGAATCCGCTCCTCGGCGTAACCGGCACGAACGGAAAAACAACCACCACCGAGCTTCTGGGAGCGATCTTCCGCGCAGCCGATCGCAAGGTAGAGGTGGCCGGTAACGTCGGGCGCGCGATCTGCGATCTCGACGGCCAGCTCGATCCTGAGGCCTGGATCGTCTGCGAGCTCTCCAGCTTCCAGCTCGAGGACATCGAGCGCCTGCGGCCGCGCGTTGCCGTGCTGCTCAACGTCGAGCCCGATCATCTCGATCGCCACGGCTCGCTAGAGGCCTACCGCGACGCCAAGTTGCGCATCTTCGAGAATCAGCTCGAGGATGACGTTGCCGTGCTGCCGCGGGGGTTTGGCAAGTTGCCCGGGCGCGGCCGGCGGGTCGAGTTCGACGCCCACGATCCGCTCCCGGCCGAGCCGCTGATCCCGGGTGAGCACAACCGTGAGAACGCCGCCGCGGCCACTCAGGCGGCGCGGGCGGCCGGAATCGCCGAGGAGGCAATCGCCGCAGCGCTGCGCAGCTTCCCGGGCGTTCCGCACCGCTTAGAGCCCGTCGCCGAGGTCAACGGAATTCGCTACGTGAACGATTCCAAGGCCACCAACACCGCCGCCGCGCGCCGAGCAATCGCCTCCTATCCCGAACCGCTGCACATCATCCTCGGCGGACGCGGCAAGGCCGAGTCCTACGACCGTTTAGGCCAGGAGCTGAGCGCCCATGAGGCCCGCGCCTATCTGATCGGCGAGACAGCCGACGAGATAGCCGGCGCACTGCGGCGGGTCGGCGTCGCCCATGACCAATGCGGGACGCTCGAGCAGGCCGTCAGAGTGGCTACGGACAAGGCAAAGCCGGGCGAGATCGTGTTGCTCGCGCCCGCCTGCGCCAGTTTCGACCAGTTCGAGAACTTCGAGCAGCGCGGCGATGCATTCCGCTCTTACGTGGCGGCCTTGAGCTCTCGCGCCTGATTTTTCGGCCTCATCTGAGTCGCCGAGGGTAGGAAGCGCGCTCGCGCGGTCGAACCGTCCTAGCGTGACTGGAAGTTGGTTCGAGGAGACGGGGGCTATACATAGGAGCACGCCGGGGCGTACAAGGCGCGCTTCTACGGCGACGTCCTCGCGTCGAGCGCAGGGGACGGCGCGGTCGGCGCGACCCGCCACCAGGCGGGTGCAGGCACCCGTTCGGCTCAAGGCCGTGCCGGCGCGGGCGATGGACAGCGGCCCGGTTCGCGCGCGGGCGCCGAAGATGCAGCTCGAGTTTCAGCTCCTGGCCCTGGCCACTCTGGCGCTCGTCGCCTTCGGTCTGGTGATGGTCTTCAGCTCCACCTCGGCTACGGCCACGCTGGGAGGTGGCAACGCGAGCGCCTATCTGGTGCGCCAGGCCTTCTATGCCTTCGTTGGGCTGGGAGCGATGATCGCCTTCATGCACTTTGACTATCGCAAGCTGCGCCCGCTCGCGCCGTCGCTCTTGATGGGCTCGCTTGCGCTCTGCCTGGCGGTGTTCGCCGTCGGCTCCCAGGTCAACGGAGCGCGGCGCTGGATCTCGATCGGGCCGGTCGGCCTGCAGCCCTCGGAGCTGGTCAAGCTGGCTCTCGCACTCTGGATTCCTGCTCGACTCGTGCGCCGGCCGCGGCCGCGGACTCTGGGCGAGCTGGCCAAACCGGTTGGCCTGATGGTCTTGATTGCCTGCGGTATGATCGCGGCCGAGCCCGACCTCGGTACGGTCACGAGCATTCTGGTGATGGTCGCGGCGGCGCTTGCCGTGTCCGGAGTGCCGCTCGGGCTGATTACCCGCGCCTACGCTCTGATGGGGACGCTGGCAATGCTCTACGTAATGTCGCAGCCCTATCAACGCGCGCGCCTGACCGCCTTCCTGCATCCGCTGGCGAGCGCGCAGGGAAGCGGCTACCAGGGCATGCAATCGCTGATCGGGCTGGGCTCGGGCGGCGTCTTTGGACGCGGGCTGGGGCAGGGTGTGCAGAAGATTCACTACCTGCCGGAGGCGCATACCGACATGATTGCCTCGGTGGTCGGCGAAGAGCTCGGGCTGATCGGCATCGCTCTGCTGATCGTCTTCTACGCCGTGTTCGTCTGGGCCGGCTTGCGAATTGCCATCGCCTGCCACGACCCGTTCGGCAAGGCGGTCGCAGCCGCTCTTACCGCGCTCATTTGCGGCCAGGCTGCGATCAATCTGGCGGCCGTTTTCGGGCTACTTCCACTAACCGGGATCACGCTCCCCTTTGTCTCCTACGGAGGCTCCAGCCTTGTTGTCTCCCTCATAGCGGTGGGCATCCTCCTTAACATCGCGGTGAACCATGGAAAAACAGCGGCCCCTGAGGTGTCTGATCGCCGCCGGCGGAACGGCCGGGCATCTCATGCCCGCGCTCGCCGTCGCTGAGGCGCTCGAGAAACGCGGTCTAGAGGTCACCTTCGCCGGCTCGTCCGAGCGCATGGAGGCCGAGCTGGTGCCGCAAGCCGGCTACGCCTTCGACTCCTTCCGCATCTCGGGCTTCTCGCGGCGACCGGGGCTCAAGTTGGCGCGCGGGCTCGCACGGGCCTCGGTCGCCCCCTTCTCCTGCCTGCGAATACTTGGGCGGCGTAAGCCTGACGTCGTCTTCGGCGGCGGCGGCTACGTGGCCGGGCCGATGGTTCTGGCCGCCTGGTTGAAGCGGATTCCGGCGGCGCTGAGTGAGGCAGACGCACACCTCGGCCTGGCAAACAGGCTGGCGGAGCCGTTCGCGCGCCGCGTATTCCTGGCTTTCCCGATCGAAGGACAGGAGAAGAGCAAGTACCGCGTCACCGGACGCCCGGTTCCCGCGCGCTCGCATCCGCCCGAGCAGGCGCAGGCGCGCAAGCATTTCGGGCTGCCCCGTCAAGGGCCCGTATTGCTCGTGGCGGGCGGCAGTCAGGGCGCGCGGGCATTGAACGAGCTCGTGGTCGAGCGTTTCGCAGAGAGTGGCCCGGCGATCTTGCACCTGGCCGGAGAGCGCGACTATCCGGCGCTCGCGAAGCGCGTGAAGCGGCCCGACTACGTCATGCTGGGATTCACGAACGAGTTTGGAACAGCGCTGGCGGCTTGCGATCTGGCGCTGGCGCGCGCCGGCGGCTCGGTCTGGGAGTTGGCCGCCGCAGGAAAGCCGGCGCTGCTCGTGCCCTATCCCTATGCCACCGCAGATCACCAGGCCAAGAACGCGAACTACTTCGTAGAAGGCGGCGGGGCGCTCGCGCTGCCAGAGAGCGAGCTCGAACGGGTTCCGGCCACGCTGCTGGATCTGCTGAAAGACCCTGCTCGCTTGGAGAAGATGTCCGCGGCGATGCTGCGCCTGGCCCGCCCGAACGCCGCCGAGGAGATCGCTAACGAGTTGATCGAGCTGGCAGGCAAGCGCAAGAAGGGTAGAGCGCTATGAGCAAGGCGGCGCAAAAGGTTCCGCTTACCGGGCGCACGATCTGGCTGGCCGGGATCGGCGGCGCCGGTATGAGCGCCTACGCCCTCATCTCCAAGGCCTGGGGAGCGGAAGTTTCAGGCTGGGACAAGGCCGAGACGCCCTACCTGGTCAACGTGCGGGCGGCCGGTATTCCGGTCGAAATCGCGCCCGAGCCGACGCTTCCCGGCCCCGAGATCGAGCGCTACGTCTCGACCGCCTTCGTCGCGAGGATTGAAGGCCGGCCCCGCGCCGAGCTGCTGGCCGAGCTCGTTTCGCTGCGCAAGTCGATTGTCGTCTCGGGCGCCCACGGCAAGACCACGACGAGCGGGATGATCGCCTTCTGCCTCGACCGGCTCGGGCTCGACCCGGCCTTCATCGTCGGCGGCGAGATCGCGCAGCTTGGTGGCAACGCCCGTGCGGGCTCCGGCTGGCTGGTGGTGGAGGGAGACGAGTCCGATCGCTCGGTAGCGGCGCTGCG
>DATCCQ010000253.1:0-2681 GCA_036511185.1 Gaiellaceae bacterium | reverse complement strand
AAGCGGGCCAAGGCAGTAAAGGCCAATCGCTACGGAATCTTCAAGCTCCGAATTACGGCACTACCCAAGAAGACGACGTACATGCGCGCCCGCCTCGCCAACGGTAAAGATGTTTCCACGCCCTTCGCCCTGAATGCGCCGAAGAAGGGCTGGAAGGGCTGTATCTTCGGCACCTGCACTGGCTGAGACGGTACGAGCGGGTAGGCGCCTAGGCCACTTCGCGTAGCTTCAGCGTCTCGGCCATCGCGCGCAGCTTCTTCAAGCTCTGGTTCTCGATCTGGCGGATGCGCTCGCGGGTAACGTTGAAGGCGTTGCCGACCTCGTCGAGGGTGCGCGGGTGCTCGCCGCCGAGGCCGTAGCGCAGCTCGAGCACACGGCGCTCGCGGTAGGAAAGGCATTGCAGTAGGCGCTGCAGCGTCTCGCGGCGCATGCTCAGTTCGGCCGCCTCGTCGGGCAGCGGCGCCGAGGAATCGGGAATGAAGTGGCCGAACTCCGACTCCTCCTCGTCGCCGACCGGCTTCTCGAGCGAGACCGGCGATTGGGCGGCGCGCAGGATCTGGTCGATCTCGTCGCCCGGCAGGTCGAGCTCGTGTGAGAGCTCCTCGCTCGTAGGTAGACGACCGTTCTGAGCCTGGAGCTTGCGCTCAGCGCGCATGATCCTGTTCAGCTTCTCGACCACGTGCACCGGCATGCGGATCGTGCGCCCCTTGTCGGCGAGGGCTCGGGCGACGGCCTGGCGAATCCACCAGGTCGCGTAGGTCGAGAACTTGAAGCCCTTGCGATAGTCGAACTTCTCGGCCGCGCGCACCAGCCCGATCGTGCCCTCTTGAATCAGATCGAGGAAGGGCAGGCCCTGGTTACGGTAGCGCTTGGCAATCGAGACAACCAGGCGCAGGTTGGCCTCGACCATCTGCTGCTTGGCGCCGTGGTCGCCGCGCTCGATCCGCTTGGCCAGCTCCACCTCTTGGGCCGGTGTGAGCAGGTCGATACGTCCAATCTCCTTGAGGAAGAGCTGCAGCGAGTCGGTCGTCAGCTCGCGCCAGGGCTCTTCGATCTTGACCTTCTCGACCGGGCCTTCGCCGTCCACTACCTCGATCTGCAGCTCGTCGAGCGCGTTGTAGAACTCGTCGAGCTGCTCGGTGTCGAACTCCAGCTCGTCGAGAGCGGAGGCGATGTCTTCCGTTCGCAGTGCTCCGGAGCTCTTCCCGGCCTCGATCAGGTTCTTGGCCTGCTCGGAAGCAAGAAGGTCGAAATCCTGGCCCTTTGACTGTTCTTCGGCGGGGACCGCGCCTTCGTCTTTCGACCAGGTCACTCTTGCCTCTTCTGATTGCGTGCGGGACGGCGAGTTTGCCACAAGCAGACTACCTTCGCCATCGCTCGAACGGCCGATTAAGGGCCTATTCCGGTAGGGAGGCGCGGCCGAGGTGGTCGAGGCGTGGATGCCAGGGGCCGCACGAGCCGCGAAAGCGCACTGGTAGTGCGGTGAGCGGATCGGGTGGTTCCTGGCGCCGCGAATCGACCGCATCGGTCGTGCGGGCCAACCGAAATAGGCCCTAAGCCCTCTAACGGAATGAATACCTGCCGCCTCGCCCGCTCAGGCGCTGTCGTGCTGTGTTGTATTTAGGCGGCTCCTGGCGCGCCGAGACGGTTAATCGGGCCCATTACACCGTCCCGGCAGACGCCACGGCCGGTCCGAGCGCTCGCCCGGCGCCCGGGAATTGCCTATTTCACCTTGAAGTGACCGATCATCCCACTCGCGAAGTGGATGTCGCAGCGATAGGTGTACGTGCCCTTCTTGAGAGTGACTGTCCAGGTTTTCGTGCCGGCGAAGGGCACAGATGTCGTCTTGTTCACGCCTGGGCCCAAGAGGTGGAAGTTATGACTCGAGCTCTTGTCGTTAACGGTGATCATGTACTTGCCGGCTGTGAGCGTCTTCACGGCCTTGCCGCCCTTGGTCAGGGTGATCGTGAAGCCAGGACCTGTCGTGCCGACAAGCTTGCCCGTTGACTGCGTTGAGGCTTGAACCGCGCCGGCAACAGCGAGCGCGAGAACGACGAACGAGGCTACGAGCAGGATACGAATGCGTGACATCGATCTCTCCTTTTGTTGATCGTGAGTGACATTCCCGCTCCGCGTGGTTTTACGCGCGTTTTCGGTTAAGCGACTGTGAAGTCTGGTCACGCTCCTCCGCCTGGGAGAGGCTCATTCCTCGCCTCCGAATAGGCGGAAGAAAGGCGGGAACGTGCCGAGCAAGCCGACGACCACGAGTAGCGCGCTGATGACGGCCACTGGCAATAGCGGCGGGTTGGAGCGACGCCAGAAGAGCCCCAACCCGGCCCAAGAGACGAAGTAGACGGCGATGGCGATGATCGTCTCGCCGGAAAGCATCCCGACCCGGCTCGAGAAAGCGAGCCCATCGCCGAATCCGTCGAGCACCTCAGCCAGAGTCGTCACCGCTCCGAGCAGCGCGAAGGCGAGCGCGGCGGCGAGGACGGCCGCGAAAGCCGGGCCGCTTGGTTTGTCGCCGCTATTTCGCGTCGTCGTCTCCACCTAGACCACCGGTGACACCTTCGTGATCAGGGCGCCGAACAAGGCCGCGACTGAGGCGGCGCCAAAGGCGCCGATGAGGAGCGCGAGCGTAAGGCGGCGCAGGCGCCGGTCGTGCGCCAGGCGCGGCCCGT
>DATCCQ010000252.1:0-4584 GCA_036511185.1 Gaiellaceae bacterium | reverse complement strand
GTGGTCGAGCGGGTGACCGGGTTCGGCGACACCTGCTGGTGGTCGATGAGGAGCCGTGCAGGAGGCGATAACTGCGCGATCTGAATTGGGCCGGTGCCGCTCGGGCAGCCGGTAGCGGGCGGCGTCGGCGTGGCGGTGACGACCGCCGTCGGAACAGATGTAGCGGACGTCGCACCGGCCGAATTCTTCGCCGTCACGCTAATCCGCAGCGTGTTACCGGCGTCAACCGACTTCAGCGCGTACGTCTTGCCGGTAGCACCGCTGATGTCCGAGCAGCTGCCCCCCCCGATCTTGTCGCAGCGCCGCCACTGGTAGCTGTAGCTGATCGGTTGGCCCCCAGACCACGTACCTGGATTGGCCGTGAGCGTCTGGCCGACAGCGGGCGTCCCGGAGATCGCGGGTGAGCTCGTGCTCGCCGGCTTCTTGCCGGCGGCAGTGACGATGCTCGTGGCGTTGGATGCCGCGCTTGCCGATCCATCCGTGTTGCTCGCGGTCACGCGAACCCGGATGGGGAGGCCAACGTCGGCCGTACCCAACTGGTATGTGCTCTTGGTCGCGCTCGAGATCACGGCGCAGTTAGAGCCGTTCGCCGCGCCGCCATCGCTCGGGCAGCGGAGCCATTCGTACTTGAACGTCGTCGGCGAGTTCGACCAGGTGCCGTTCGTAGCAGTCAGTGTGTTGCCCTCAACCGGCGTTCCCAGGATGCTCGGCTCCCCGGTGTTCTGCGGGGCCGTCTGCGACTGCGCCGAGCCGGTGCCGGGGAGCAGTGCAGCCGCCAAGGCGACGGCCGCAACCAGCGGCAACACGAGCCACAGCGCGCGGCGGGCGCGCATGCCTTTTCCGTTGGAGTAGATACCTCGCATGACGTCTTCCTTTCGTCGGAGATCATCACATCACCATGTATTTGTGAAGATTGTACTACGTCCTAAACATGTAATATGATGTTTGTATAAGAATCGTTTGTGTGAAACTTTTGTGCGGCAGCCTTCGCAGGGGGTCCTTCAGGTGACACGGCCAACGGGCTCGAACGAGCATAGGGACGAGCGAGCGGGAGAGCCCTTCCGCGAGGCAGCGGCTCTTCGGACAGCTCTCCAGTCGTTCCTGGCACATAGCAAGCGGACCGCGCGCGCGCACGGTCTGACGGCAGAGCGCTACCTGCTGCTTCTCTTCGTCAAGGTGGCGTCCGATGACGGTCCGGGGACGACCGTCTCCGAGCTGAGCTCACGACTCCATCTTGCCCAGAGCGGCGTTACGCAGCTCGTTCGACGCGCCGAAGACCTCGGCCTCGTCAAGCGCGAGCTCTCGAGCCATGACGCGCGCATTCGCCATCTTCACTTGACGGCGGAAGGCGAGCGGCGCCTCGGAGCCACGGTGATCGAGCTCGGCGAGGAGCGGGCAAGGCTTGTCTCGGCGCTTACCCAGCTGGATGAGGCGGAGGGGCGCTCGCTCGATCAGTCATGAGCTCGACCTCCGCGAACACCGACGAGAACACGCGTTCACCGGCGATCGTCCTGTCGGATGTCGACTAGACGTACGGCGAGGGTGCGGCCGCCGCGGCGGCAGGCGTTGGCGCAAGCGTCTCGGAGTCGACGACGAGCATTTCCTCATCGATTCCGAAGGACAGCGCCAGTTCTTGCGCTGCCATGTCGGCCGCCGCGTCCGCCATGTCGGCCGCGGCTCACAGACGCTGTCCTTCAGGCAAATGGGAGGGGGGTTCGTGGGGGGAAACGGCTGTTCCCCTCCACGCTATGGGCAGTAGCGGATACGACCCCTGAGGATGCGCTCAGGGGTTTGGACGTCGCACTTTGGTTCTCGCGGATTACCCCGTAAAACCGTGGTTTGGAACTAAACGGAGCACGTTCAAACCCTCGCGCCGGGGTTGAGCTTCCTCGATTAGGGGCGCTCCACGACGAGTTGCTGCGTAGGGTCCTGGCCAATCCTCGCGAGCCTCGGTCTGCTCCCGCCAAGGTAAGCCCGGTGCTCGAGACCGTGACGCTGGTGCTCAAGCGAGTCGGGAAGCCGATGCCGGCGCGTGAGATCCACGCCGCCGCTTGTGAGCTCGTCGGTAAGCCACTGCTCTGGAAATCGGTGAAGGCAGCGCTTGCGACAAACGTGACGGGTGAGCATCCACGCTTCCGAAGGGTGCGCCATGGCGTCTACCAAACGTCAGACACTGCACCAGCCGAGTCGCTTTGCCTACTAGACGATTGATTCCAAATCAATGGTCGTAAGCCACGAGGTTGCGGCCCCAGCTTCCGCAGAGCTGGTTGTGCCAGATGCAGGCGGCAAGGGCTAGCAACCTCCTTGCGATCCGAATGATGAGCCCCTCGAGCGTACGCCCGCCATGGCGCTCGAGCGAGAAGCTCGGCTGGAGGCTCTCAGGAACAACGTGCCTGGGTCTTACAGCTAGCCGACTAACGATTCGATCTGCTTGGCGAGCTTGCTCTCGATCTCGAGATTCCAGGCCATCTCGGCCACGTCGACGACGAGGAACAAGTCGGACAACAGCAAGGTCTCCAATGCTGCCACGCCGAGATGCTCCAGCCACTTCCCGATCCCGATCCGGACCGTGAAGTCGTTCGAGTCGCCAGAGACGAGGATCGACAGGGCACGGTCAGCGGCGATGACGCCGCTCAAGAACCCACCCTTCTTCGCTTGGATCACCGTCCCGTGCGAGCTCGCCGCCGACGTCTGAACCGTGAATCCCTCGGACTTCAGATAGCTCTCGATCTTCTCGTCCAGCGCACTCAGGTCGGTGCCCTTGCCCTGGAACTGCTGCACCTTCTCACCAATCATCGTGTCTCCTCACGGCGTAACTGTGTCGTCGGTTGCTGTCGATCGTGATGGTCAACGCATTATGGCCGCGAACGCAAACGCGGAGAAGGTCAGATGTTGCCGTTGTCCGGCCCCCTCCGTTTGGTCTCTCAGAGTCGGACGCTACAACATTCCGGATGGACCAAATAGAGGGGGGCCAGTCAACTGACCCCGGAATCAGGTTACGTCTCGGCAGGGATCGGATAAGTTTCCTGTGTGGAGTACCGCACGCTTGGCACTACCGGCGTCAAGGTCAGCCCGCTCTGCCTCGGGGCGATGATGTTCGGGGCCTGGGGGAACACCGATCACGACGATTCGGTGCGGATCATCCACCAGGCGCTCGACGCCGGCATCAACTTCATCGACACTGCGGACGTCTACTCCGCGGGCGAGTCGGAGAAGATCGTCGGCAAGGCGCTCGCGGGTGGCAGGCGCGACAACGTCGTCCTGGCGACCAAGTTCCACGCCCGCATGGGCTCGGATCCCAACCAGCAGGGCAACTCGCGCCGCTGGATCATGCAGGAGATCGACGCCAGCCTGCGCCGGCTCCAGACCGACTGGATCGACCTCTACCAGGTGCACCGGCCGCTACCAGAGGAGTGCGACGTCGACGAGACGCTCGGCGCTCTCACCGACCTCGTCCACGCCGGCAAGATCCGCTACCTCGGCAGCTCGACCTTCCCTGCTCACCTGATCGTCGAGGCGCAGTGGGTCGCCGAGCGGCGCTCGCGCGAGCGCTTCGTTTGCGAGCAGCCACCCTACTCGCTGCTCGTGCGCGGGATCGAGGCCGACGTGCTGCCGGTCTGCCGGCGCTACGGGATGGGCGTGATCCCCTGGAGCCCGCTCGCCGGCGGCTGGTTGTCGGGCAGGTACCGGAAGGGGAAAGAGACGCCCACGAGCCTTCGCGCCGAGCGGATTCCCGGCCGCTACGACATGTCGCTCCCGGAGAACCAGCGCAAGTTGGAGGCCGCCGACCGGCTGGCCCAGCTCGCTGAGGAGGCCGGCATGACCCTGATCGAGCTGGCGCTCGCCTTTGTCCTACAACACCCCGCGGTCACCGCCGCGATCATCGGCCCGCGCACGATGGAACAGCTCGAGAGCCAGCTTGCCGCGCCGAAGATCCGGCTCGACGCGACTCTTCTCGACCGGATCGACGAGATCGTCCCGCCGGGCACGAACCTGAACGCGGCAGACGCCGGCTGGGAACCGCCCTCGCTGCTCCTGCCGTCGCTGCGCCGCCGCTGATACCGGTTGACGCCGGCGGCCGCGCAGGCGAAAACCCTCGCGGCGGGGTCACTCGACTCGGCGTTGCTGAAGCCGCGCTCAGGAGTTCGTACGTCGCACCTTGGGTCATAGACAGCGGGGCACGTTCGAACCTTTGGAACTAAACGGGGCACTTTCGAACCCTCGACTAGCAGTTCAGCTTCGGGAACTATCCGCACTTCACGAGGTGCTCATCGCGAAAGCCGCCTCTGATCCCCGTGAACCTCGCCCTGCTCCCGCCAAAGTGAGCCCGGTACGCGAGACCGTGACGCTGGTGCTCGAGCAGTCAGAGCGGCCGCTGCGGGCGACTGAGATCTACGTGGCCGCATGCGAACTTGCTGGCGAACCGCTGCTTTGGAGCACGGTGAGATCCGCGCTGTCGGCAGGCTCGAAGGGCGATCTGGCGCGCTTCCGGAGGCTCGGCTGGGGCGTCTACGAAGCTTTCCGTTACTAACGGACACTCTTTCTCGCACCACGCCCTCGGCTCGCGGGCCGATCACGAGCCCG
>DATCCQ010000251.1:0-3138 GCA_036511185.1 Gaiellaceae bacterium | reverse complement strand
CGGCCGCTGGCCGAGCTACCGGATACCCGCCCGGTGATATTGGCGTAGGTAGAGGAAGTCTGGTACTCGATTACGAACCTCCCGCCTGCTTGGAGTAGGCCCTTTCCCTTCGCCTTGATGGCACCGATCTCACCGCTGACGCTGTGCCAGGCGATGCAGGTTGCGTTGCCCGCCAGATTAAAACCGGTCACGTACTTTCCGCTAACGCGGAACTTGACCGGAAACCCCTCCTTCGTCTTGCCTTTGTAGCTCCCTCCTGATCCCGCCGAGACGGCACCGACGAGAACGAGCGCGGCAAGTAAGAAGACAAAGACGACCGTCGAGTGGCGTAACGCACGGGCGAGGACGATCCTGAACCTGTTCACGGCAACCTCCCCGAATGAACTGCGATTTCCGTCGAACGCCTGGGATCTATCAAGCAACGAGCGCAACTTCCCATTGCGGGGCAGCGAATGCTCGCCCGCGGACGACACTCGGATCAAGCGCTACCGCGCAGCCGGCGGCTCAGCGCCTGAAGGCAGTTCGCTGATTGAGAACGCGGGCGATGTCGGAGATCGAAATGAGGCCGACCAGGCCGCCGTCGTGAACGACGAGACCGCGGTGGATCTCTCCTCCCGCCAGTTCACTAAGAGCACCTTCGGCGCTGGCTTCGCTGTCGAGCATCGGAACCTGATCGCTCTTGAGCATGCTGTCCCTGACTAGCCGGCCCTCCCAATCGCTGCGCGGGTAACGGGTTATCGCGCGGAAGGGAAGCAGCCCGACGACGTCGCCGCCCGAGACGACGGGATACGTGCTGTGCGCCCGGCCGGCGAGCGATCCCGTGAACGCGCCCAGTGTCTCGTCCGCCGAGGCGGTTACCGGGTCGCGCGTCATAAGGTCGCGAACGTGCAGTCCTTCGAGGGCTTCGCTCGTCTGTAGGTAGCGCGCCTCGCTGCCGGCGGCGCCGAGCAGGAACCATCCGATCAGCGCCAGCCAGATTCCGCTACCAGAGCGATAGACAATGAAGAGAAGGAATCCGCCGGCGATCATCGCGTAACCGAAGCCTCTTCCGATACCGGCTGCGATTCTCGTCGCCCAGGCAAAGTCGCCTTTCGTCTTCCAGAGAGCGGACCTGAGCACGCGTCCGCCGTCGAGCGGAAGAGCGGGCAGCAGGTTGAAGACGAGCAGGAGAATGTTGATGTAGCCGAGCCAGGCCAGAGTGCCGTCCACCGGCGTGGGGAAACTCGTCAACACCGCCAGCGCGATGAAGATCACTCCTAGGAGAAGGGAGACGGCCGGGCCCGCGATGCCGATGCGAAACTCCGACCCGGGACTCTTGAAACTCTCCTTGAACTGAGAGACGCCGCCGAAGAGCCAGAGCGTTATGCCTTCGATCTCCATTCCATTGCGACGGGCAACGATCGAGTGCCCGATCTCGTGCAGCAAGAGCGAGACGAAGAAGACGATCGCGGCGATCACGCTCATGACCAGGTAGGTCCTGTTCGAGAGACCGGGATCCTCCGCGGGGAAGACGCTCGCGTACAGCGACCAAACGATCAGCGCGAAAATGATCAGCCAGCTCCAGTTGAGCGAGATGCGGATGCCGAAAATTCGGCCGATTGTGAAAGTCGGATTCATCGTTTGCGTTTTTTTCTGACTACGACACTAATACCCCGGGCCGCGCCCTCAACAACGGCGAAGCTTTTTCGGGGACGGAAAACTCAGGTCTCAGCCTGCCGTTCACGGAAAGCTCGAGCCTTGGCCCGGTTTCCGCAGACGGCCATCGAGCACCAGGCGCGGGAGTGGTTCTTGGAGCCGTCGAAGAAGGCCCAGCGGCAGTCGTCGCTGCGACAGGCCTTGAGCCGCGCCCAGGTTCCGGCTCGCATCGCCTCGGCGACGATCGCGAGCAGGCGCCCATGCGCCCCGTCAACGCCCTCGGCGCAAGGCGTCAGGTTCGCAGCCCCGTCAGCGTCGAAGCGGAGGCGCAGACCCGCCCGCTCGGCCGCCTTGTCGAGCACCGCCGGCGCCTTGGGATCGAGCTCGCCGCCGGCGTTCAAATAGAGAAAGGCTCGTAGGGCATCGCGCAGCGCCCGCGAGCGGGCCAGATCGTGATCGTTCGCCTGAGCGCCCTTCTCGATCAGCGCGTGCTCAGCGAGCCAGGCGACGAGCGCCGGCGGCGTTTCGAGCTCGTCCGATCCCGACCCGATATCGGCCGTGTTCACGAACGCCCTTACTACCTCGAGCTCATCAGGGGCAGCGCTCATCTGCTAACCACCGTTCTCGCTTGACAAGTTATGTAACCACTCATATTATAACGCTAGTTAGGCGTCTCACGGGGAGGCCGGAGTGCTGATTGTTCATCCCGAGCTCGCTCGCATTCTTCTACGCGAGCGCCAGTACGACTTCCTCGCCCGAGGAAACCGGCGGCAACGCCGGGCACCGTCAACGAGTCCGATTCAAGCGAAGGAGAGGTCATCTTGGATAGCAAGTACATCGTTACCGACATCGACGCCGTCGAGTCGTTTGGAGGCGAGAAGCCCGAGGAAGGCAGCTGGAAGCCGCTCCGAGCCAAGCTTGGAATCGAGGCCTTCGGCGTCAACGCCTTCGTCGGGCGCGAGACCGGCTCTCGGGTGATCGAGGAGCACACCGAAGAAGGTAGCGCTCACCAGGAGCTCTACGTCGTGCTCGCGGGCAAGGCGCGCTTCGAGCTCGATGACGAGAAGATCGAGGTCAAGACGGGATCGCTCGTCTTTATCGCCGATCCGGCCGTGAAGCGAACCGCTTTCGCACTCGAGCCAAACACCACGGTTCTCGCCGTCGGCGCGGCGAAGGGCACCGTCTTCACACCCTCGAGTTGGGACGACCCCTACGAGAAGTAGAGCGCTCGCTGAACGGGCGTCCGATATTCCAGCTGTGAAAGATGTGCGGGCGGGCTTTCAGTCCTGATCGCCCGCGCCGCGCATCTCTTCGCTCAGCGCCCGGGCGCGCGCATGTACGTCGCGCCTGAGATCCTCAAGATCCGCCGACGCCGGCTCGCTCGACTGTTGATCAGGCCCGGGCGACGGCTCGTCCGCAACGTCGGGCGCCGGCTCGTCCGCGGCGGGGGCGGCCTCCTCTTCATCGCGCGCCCGAGCCTCGGCCAGCCTGCTGCGGAGCTCC
>DATCCQ010000250.1:0-8546 GCA_036511185.1 Gaiellaceae bacterium | reverse complement strand
TTCGCCGGCTCTGCCGGCGGACTTTCGCTGGAGAAGTGGACCTTCTTGCGTCTTATTCGAACGCCACAAACCTTACGAAACTTGCTGAAGAGCTTGAGCTAGCGTCGTAGGCGAAGATCCGACCTCGACTATACGACGGGGCAGTTTGTCCTGTAAAGAGTATGAAACGGTGGGCTGAAGACGGATGGCGCTTCGAAGCGGGTTGCCAAGCTAACTAGGGGTTGGGGACTTGAGTTGTGATGCCGGTCCGGGGCTGGGCTTACGTTCGGCATGTGCCGATACCGAGAAGCGTGAGCGTCCCGAGCTGCCCGAAGCATCCGAAGGGTCGTGTTCGTCCGCAGGCGCGCCGGTTTCATCGCGCGACGGACGCCTGGCCCGCGACTGGGTGTCGGAGTACGCTCCCATCCTCGCCGAGCGCTACCTGCCGCGACGCTGAACCCGCTCTCCGGACGCGCTGAGCGCCGCGGGAGCAGAGCTTCATTCAGCGCGGCATCGAGAAGCTCAGTGGCTTGAGGATGCGGGGAGTAAATCAGTCGTCAATTGGCTCAATGCCTAACCGCTCAATTCGCTCAATTGTGTCCTTCATGGCTTTGAGCGTTTCGGGGGAGTGCCCCTGCCAATCCGTGACCTCGCCCGTGACCCGCAGCGGCTCCCGGGAGCGGTATGACTTCGTCGGATTACCCGGGTATTTTTTGTCCGTCAGATTGGGGTCATCCACAATCGGGCCGGTCGGTTCCACTATGTAGATTCTGCCGGGGCCTTCGCCGCGTGCCAGCTCCGCCCCCCAGACGGCCGCATCCAGGGTGCCGGTCAGGTAGACGTAGGTTGTTATCCTATTCCGCTTACCAAAGTTAGGGGGAAGGCCGGGCTCGATTAGGTCCCCTGGCTACAGGTCAGCCCGTGTGCCATGGTAGAACCGCTGCGAACTCAGGTCATCGGTGGCTGCCATCGGCTCGCTCCTCGTACTGCGCGGCTGCGCTGCTGCGTGATGCTGTCTTCCCCTTGCGCGTCCTATCTCAGGCCAACCTACTCCCCGTCGAGACCGGCGGGAGATTCTCGCCTCAGTGCTGTGCTGACGTTGTTAGGCATTCGTCTCCGGTTCACTGTCGCGGGAAATGGCGTCAGGCTACTGAAGGTGTCAAGGTTTAGCCTGTCGCAGAAGTGTGACTTTTCTGCGGAGTAACCGCCCGCCGCCGCGGCCGCTCGCGTGCGGGCGCGGCTCACTCGAGCCCTCCTTTAGGTCCTGCCGCCGAAAGTCGTCATGCCTCGCGCAGCGAGGCGGACTCTCGGCGGCTAATGGGCGATGGTGGATTCGAACCACCGACCTCCGCCTTATCAGAGCGGCGCTCTAACCGACTGAGCTAATCGCCCGCGGCTGAGGATGATAGCGCCCCGCCCGTCGGCGCGCAGGAGCCGAGAAGGGTTTGAAGAGCCGACTGTTTCTTCCGATTACCGCGGGGCTACAATCGAGAGTGGAGCCGAGCGATGATCAGGATGGAGATCTACGGGGTGAGTTTCGATCTCGTCGGTAAGACGCCGATCGTCCTGCTGAAGATGGTCGACGGGAACAAGTTCCTCCCGATCTGGATCGGTCATCCGGAGGCAGCGGCAATCTTGATGAAGATGCAGGATGCTCCCGTTCCGCGGCCGATGACTCACGACCTGGTAGCCGACATCGTCCAACGGCTGGGCGGCGAGGTGGTCTCGATTGCGGTGACCGACCTCAAGGACAGCACCTTCTACGCGTCAATCACGGTACGGCAAAACGGCGACGAGATCGAGATCGACTCGCGCCCCTCTGACGCGATCGCGATCGCCATCAGGCTCGACGTTCCGATCTTCGTCGCCGACGAGGTAATGGAAGAGTCGGCCGTTGAATTCGAGGGCGAAGAAGTGAGCGAGGAGGAGATGGTCGACCAGTTCAAGCAATTTCTCGAGACCGTCTCACCCGAGGAGTTCGCGCTCGGTGGCGAAAGCGGAGAGCGCGGAGAGGGCGGAGAGGGCGGAGAGGAAGACCTGTCTTAACGCCCGGCTTCGCGCTTGCTCAGACTGAGCACCGACTCGAACAGCTCCAACAGTGTCTCGTCAGAGATCGCGCCGTCGTTTGCTCGGCGCCATTCGTCTAGCAACTGTTTCTCGCGCTCGAGATCGATGAAGTCGTAACCGCGCTCGGTCTTGTGATCGCGGATCTTTGCTGCGATCTGAAGGCGGCGCGTAAAGGCGGCGAGCAGATCGCGATCGGCGGCCGCGATCTCCTCGCGCAAAGCCAGCAAGACCGGATCGACGTCGCTCGTGCCCATCGGGCGCAGATCGTAGCCCATGCAAGCACCGCTGCAACCAATCGTGCGGATAATCGGGCCGCCGCAGCCGACCTGCGCGGCTGCGGCCTACGAAACGCGATCCCTTGGCTCTTCCAATTCGGACATAGACCACAACTGTGGTTAGCCGATCACGCTTCGAGGAGCAGACGAGGCACTCGCGCCGTAGGCGCGGTAACTCGTGCACGGAGGTAATACCGACGAAAGTCGTCGCCGGCCCTGCCGGCGGACTTTTATCGGATCAGTAGTGGATATAAACCCGCATGCCGTACGAAATCAGGCCGTACAGATGCGTAGCGAGCCACATCGGTACGCGCACGCAGCCGTGGGAGGCGGGGTAAGGAGGCACGCTGACATAGCCGTGGATAGCGAATCCGCCGATGAAGTAGTTCGAGTAGTACATGACCGCCCCACCCGGGACCTTGCTGTAGACGTGGAAGACGCCGATCGGCGTGTTCCCCGTCGCCCCGGTCGAAACGGGCACGATCAGTGTCACCTTGCTGCTGCGCACGACGTAGAGAACCTGCTTGGTCTTGTCGATCTCGATGTAACTCCCGTGCAGGCGCGGCCGCGGTGGCGTGGAGCGCCCGAGCGCGCGCCAAGCGGCGGCGGTCATACGGCCGCTGCGCGAAAGGCCGCTGAACTTCTGAAGTGCGTAGACAGCCTCCAGAGTATCGGTGCCGAAAGCCGAGTCGGCGTACAGAAGCGCAAAGTTATGAGCGATCAGTTCGCTCTCGAGCAGATGGACAGCTCGGCCGTGGGAGCCCAGGTAGAGCGGTGGAGCGGTCACGTGTACACGGGTCTTTCGAGCAATCTGCGTGTAACCCGCATTGGGTTCGACCTCGACCCAGACTGTGTGGCGGGCGGCGCTGGATAGAGCGAATGTGAAGGGCTTGCTGCTGGTAATGAAGCGGCTCAAAGGACGATAGTGGCCGCGAACGACGATCAGGCGCAGCTTGCCTGCCGCGGCGGGTTGGAGACGGGCTCGCAGCCGGAGAGGCTGGCCAACCACGCGCTCGCCCTGAAGCGAGGTAGTGAGGATCGGTCGTATTCGGGCGCTGACGGAATTGGATACCACCGAGCCCGAGCGAGCCCGGTAAGGCCCGGGGCTGACGAGGCGGAGAGCAAAGGAGAAACGACCGTCCGCTGCCGTCTGCCTCTGCGCTACCACAGCGCCGGCGCGGACGAGATCGATACTCACACCCGCTCGCGCGGGAGCCAACGCTCCTCTGATGACACGCTTTGCCCCATAGGAAGTCACGCGCGGTTTAGAGAGAGAGATCGTGTCGCCGGCGCCGGCGACATCGCCGGCGGCCGCGGCCCAAGCCGGGGCGAGTGTCGCGAGGGCGGCGACGAAAACGACGGAAACCAGAGAAAGGGGGGCACGCATTCGAGCGCAGAATAGTCGGCTCAAAGGAGGTCGCGCGCGATTTGGTTGTCAGGCGGCGTAGGCGAGCGCGATCGCCAACCCGTTGTAAAGGCCGTGAATGACCATTCCTGGGATGACGCTGTCAGAACGATCGCGTAGGTAGCCGAGCCCGACCCCGAACACGAAGAGCGGGAGAATCGCCGCGGGGAGACCGTGCATAAGCGCCCAGGCGAGGGCCGGGACGGCCATCGCGGCCACTCGCCCAAAGGGCTGGAAAAGACCGAAACCGAGACCGCGAACGAATAACTCTTCGGCTAGAGGAGTGAGCACCGTGAGAACGAGCACGCTAGCGATGAACGGCGCGAGCTTCCCGGATTGCCAATCTCCAGTGAGAATCTGCTGCTCGCGGCCGGGATGGCCACCGAGACTGCTGATGATCAGACTCGCCGCGAACGTCCCCGCGACGGCGAGTAATCCGAGTGCCGCGATCTGGCCCACCCCGATACGCGAAGGGCGGAAAGCGCGAAGCACAGGGCGGCCTTTTGAGACAGCGAGCGAGAGGGCTATCCAGATACAGAGGAACACCACATTTGAGGCGGCGAACGACCAGTTGAAGAGAGTCTCCTTCGAGGAGCTCGGCGAGGCGTAGCTGACAAAGCCGAGGGCGATCAGCGGTATCGCGATGAGCGCCCAGGCGGCAAGACGCCCTTTATCCAATCGCTCATTCACCCGGAGAGTCCCCTCAACACCGTTTCGATCGGCGCCCAAGCAAAGCCCATTCCAGCGGATGTTGCTCCCGCTCGGTCGTCTTCCGAGTCTCCGATATGTAACGAGCGAGCCGGAGCGACCGAGAGCTGCGCCAAGGCGTAGTGGAAGATTCGCGGATCGGGCTTCGCTACGCCGACCAAAGCAGAGCTGACTACGCAATCGAAAAACTCTAGTACGCCCGCCTCCTCGAGTCGCTGCTCGAGCGAGCAATCCCAGTTCGATACGACGGCAAGCGCGAGCCCGCGGTCACGCATAAGACGTAACGCGTCGAGCGCGCCAGGCTCGACGGCGAAATGCAGCGAAGCGATGAAGTCGGGCAAGAAATCCTCGGGGTCGCGCTCGACTTCGAGCGAGGCGAGGAACAGGTTGCAACAGTCGCCGCGGAGTCGAGCCAGCGAATCGCTGTCTCGTCCTTCAAACGCGCGAGCGCCGTAGTAGTCGATCTCCGCCTTAAAGGCAGCGGCTATCTCGTCTCGAGAGCAGGCGACTCCACGCCTGCTGAGCTCGTACTCCAAGGCGGGCACAGGATCTTCGAGGGAGAGGAGCGTCCCATAGGCATCGACGGTGACGCAGTCGAGCTCAGCTAAACGCATCGGGATGCAAGGCGGCGGCGAGCTCACGCAAACCGTTAACGGCCGAGGGCCCGGGCTGCAGCAGCTGAATGTCCACGCGAACGAGGCGGCCGTTACGTACGGCCGGGAGCCAGCGCGTCGCGGGGTTGCGTCGTAGCTTGGCGAGAGTCAGGCCTGAGTCGATGTCGATCACGAGCACATCGGGACGAAGCCGGCGCAGGCGCTTGAGCGGGAAAGGTCCCTCCTGCGCGTCGGGCCCGGCGACGTCGATTCCGCCCGCCTCATTGATGACGCTACCGATGAAAGAGCCGTCCGAAGCGGTGGTGAAGTGACCGAGATCGATGAAGACGCGTACCGGCTTGGCAGCTCCGAGCGCTATTCGCACCGACTCGCGCGCTTCGCTGACCCGCTTCCTTGCCGCGCGCCCCCTGACCGGTACGCCGGCGAGCAAACTGGTATCGGAAAGCGCCTGCTCGATGCCGTCGAGCGTCTGGTCGGGCGCCGCATATACGGCAATGCCGAGAGCCCGTGCCCGTCTGACGGCGATCTTGTCTATTCCCGAGCCGACGAAAATGAGCTGAGGGCTCGAGCGGCGAATCAGACCGAGATCGAGATCGCCGTTTCCCGTTCCGACGCGAGTCGTCGCGAGCCCCAACGCCGAGGCGAGCTCGACAGAAACGCGACCGGCGACCGCGATCGATTCGGGCTTGGCCTTCAGAGTAACGAGCCGTCCGTCTGCGTCGTGAATCGACAATGGATAGAGCGGCGCGCGCGCGCCGGTCGGCTCCGACTTCTCGCCACAGCCGCTCAAAGCAAGAGGCGCGACAAGAACGAGCAGAAGCGCAAGTAGCGAGCCTCGACGCAGAAGCCTCGCGTGCAAGGGCCGGCGACAAGCTGCACAAAGCGATTCCACTTCTCTCCGATGATATCGGCGCCGGCAGGCTCCGGTCTTTCGGCACGGTCCGCGAAAGAGGCTGAGGAAGTCGCTCTCCCTCGTTGAATAGGAGGCTATGCCGGATTGGGATTGGGACCGCCTGGCCGTTCTCGGCGCTGTCATTGTGCTCACGTTCATCGTCTCGGAACTCGTCGATCGCTCGCTTGCGCGGCGAAAACTCGATCCGGGCGCGATCACTCGCTATCGGATACTCAGGCGCAGCGTGCGCGCGGGCATTGTCTTCGTGGGCCTTTTCTCGGCGCTGCTCGTCATTCCCCAGGTGAGAGCGGTCGCCGGTGGGATTCTTGCCTCCTCGGCGATTATCGGCATCGTCTTCGGTTTCGCGGCGCGCTCGACTATCGCCAACGTGATTGCCGGGCTGATGATCGCCACCACTCAGCCGCTGCGAATCGGTGACGTGATCGAGACCGGCGGCGAGCGTGGCGTCGTCGAGGAGATCACCCTCAACTACACCTTTATTCGTTTGAGCGACGGCGCGCGGCTCGTGATACCCAACGAGAAGCTTGCCTCCGATACCATTAAGAACTCCTCGATCCGAAGGCATGAAACGTTCGCTGAGATCAGTGTGCAGGTTCCGATCGAGCTTGAGCTCGAGAAGGTCGTAGCCGCTCTAAAGGAGACGCTTGCAGACGAGAGGGAGCTCGAGATCTACGTGAGCGAGCTAGCCGAAAAGGCAACGATTTGCGTTCGGGCGATTGCCTCCGACGCCGCATCTGCGGAGGCGCTCGAAAACGAGCTGAGGCTGCGCGTACACGCGCGGCTGCGTAGCGACGGGGCGTTTACGTGAACCCGCCTCCGCGGAAGAAGCGACCAAGCCCGGCTCACCGGCCGCGTAGCAGCGAGGAGAGCACTGATATGCGCCGCCGCCAGCGGCGTCATCGAGCTCGATTAGCCCGGCGCCGTCGTACCAAGAAGATGATTCTCGGTGTCGTTTGCGGCGTGGCGGTGCTACTTGGGATAGGAGGTGTCACCGGCGGCGGGATCGTCTTCACCAACTGCAGTCTTTCGTCGCTGAAGCCGGCAGCTATAGGCGAGAACTCGTTCGTCTACGCCGCCGACGGCTCGCTTCTAGGCTCGATCCAGACGGCGCAGAACCGCCAGGTGGTGGGCTGGGGCGACATCTCTCCCTGGATGCCGAAGGCAGTCGTCGCGATCGAGGACAAGCGCTTCTACGAGCACGGCGGCGTCGACTACGTAGGGATCGTCCGCGCCGCGATAGCCGACGTCCGCGCTCGTAAGACCGTTCAGGGCGCTTCGACGATCACTCAGCAATTAGCCCGCAACCTCTACATCTCGAATAACAAGCGCACCGTAGGTCGCAAGCTCAAAGAGGTCTGTCTGGCCCGCAAGCTCGATAACGCCTGGTCGAAGCAAGAGATCCTGACCGCCTATATGAACCAGGTTTTCTACGGCTCGAACGCCTACGGTGTTGAGGCCGCATCCGAGACCTACTTCGCCAAGCACGCAAGCCAACTGACGCTGGAACAAGCTGCACTTCTCGCCGGTCTACCGCAAGCACCGAGTCGCTACGACCCGTCTTTCAACAGGCCGGCCGCGCTGGAGCGCCGAAACGAAGTGCTGAAAGCGATGCTCGATACCAAGAAGATCAGTCGCGCGCAGTACAAACAAGCCGTCGCCACGCCGATCCGCCTCAGGTCCGGGCAGATCTACAAGAACATTAGAGAGCCGTACTTCTTCAGCTACGTCACCGATCAGCTGGTCAAGGAGTACGGAGCCGAGACCGTGCGCTCAGGAGGCCTCAAGGTCTATACGACGATCAATCCGCGCATGCAGTATCTCGCCAGGAAGGCGATCCGCGACAACCTCTACTACAGCTCCGATCCGGCCGCGGCCGTCATCGCAATCGATCCGCGAACAGGCGCTATCAAGGCGATGACCGGCGTCATTCCGGGCCATAAGAACAATCAGTTCAACCTTGCTTCTCAGGCCAAGCGTCAGCCCGGCTCGACCTTCAAGACCATCGTGCTCACCTCGGCGATCTCGCAGGGCATGAACCCCTACACCACCTACTACACCTCAGCGCCGTTCACCTATCAGCCCGATTCGAGCCTTGAGCCCTGGTCGGTGCACACGTACAGCAATACCTACGTCGGCATGGTCTCGGTGGCGAGCGCCACGCTGATGTCCGACAACACCGTCTTCGCTCAACTCACGCTCGATACCGGACCGCAGAACGTTGCCGACATGGCCTACAAGCTCGGCATTCGCCAAACGAAACTGGACGTAGTCCCGGCGATGGGGCTCGGGAGCGATGCAGTTTCGCCACTCGAGATGGCGAGTGCTTACGCCACGCTGGCAGCCGGCGGGATCTATTCCGAACCGTTGGCGATAACGAAGGTCGTTCTGCCCGACGGCACGGTGGACAAGAGTGCCGGCTGGGGCAAGCCGAAGCGTGAGCGCGTGATCGAAGACTGGGTTGCCTACGAGGTGACCAAGGTGCTGGAGTCGAATATGACGAGCGGTACCGCGGTCGGTGCTTATTTCGGCCGGATCGCGGCGGGAAAAACAGGAACTACCGACGACCACGCCGACGGCTGGCTCTG
>DATCCQ010000249.1:0-12163 GCA_036511185.1 Gaiellaceae bacterium | reverse complement strand
GTCGAGGGCTCGCGCATCGACCGGCTAGTAGTGCGCTTCGAAAAGCGCAGTGCGAACGACTGAAACTCCGCGACTCTCGCTCGTACTAGCCGCCGGAGGAAACCAGAAGGCGAGCTTGGAACTCCTGGCGTTGGTTGAGAGACGTTGGGATACGAAATCGCGCCAATTAGTATGATGGCTTGCCAAATTCGTGAGTAGACGAGAGCGGCCGCGCTCGTTCTCTTCCTGATAACTGCGACCACTGGAGGTAGGAGCCGGAGTTGACCCCGCATTACCCATCGCACGAGGAGAGACAGCCGGAATCACGAGCAGTCGCCTCGAACCGCCTAGGGTCTGCCGGGCAGCAAAGCATCCGCCGGCAGAACCTGCGCGTCGTGCTGCGCGAGGTTATGGAAAAGGGACCCCTGTCTCGCGCGAACATCGCCGAGGCCGTCGGACTCACGAAGTCGACGGTTTCCAGCCTCGTGAGCGAGTTGATGGCACGCGGTCTTCTCTCAGAGCGCGGTCAAGCGGCGATCGCTGGCGTCGGCCGTCCCGGGCGGCTGGTCGCGCTTTCGGATGAGACAGTCGTTGGACTGGGTCTCGAGATCAACGTCGACTACCTCGCCGCCTGCGTGCTCGACCTGACGGGCGGCGTGCGCTTCGAGCGCTTCCTGCCTCACGAAAACCGCAGCACACCGGTGAAGGACGTTCTCGATGCGCTCGGCGAGCTCGGCCGGAGCGCTCTGAGCGAGGCCGAAGCCGCACGGTTGATTCCGGTTGGTGCGACCCTTGCCGCGCCCGGGCTCATCGAGACCGACAGCGGCATGCTTCTGACGGCGCCCAATCTGGGCTGGGGCAAGACGTCGCTCCGGACGGAGGTGGCGAACCGACTGCAGCGACCCCATCTCTACGTAACCGTCGGAAACGAGGCGAATCTCGCCGCGCTCGGCGAGCTCTGGCAGGGGCGAGGGCGGGAATGGCGAGACTTCATCCACATCTCGGGCGAGATCGGAGTGGGCGCGGCGATCGTCGTCGACGGCGAGTTGCTTCGTTCCGGCAGCGGCCTCGGCGGCGAGCTTGGGCACGTGTCGATCGATCCCAACGGCGCCGAATGTCCCTGCGGCTCGCGTGGCTGCCTCGAGCGGGTCGTCGGTCAAGAAGCGCTTCTGAATAGATCCCGGCTCGACGCTCAGGTGGGAACGCGTATCGGTGTCCCCGACGGCGGAGCGCGCCTTCTCGCCGAGAGCGCCGAGCGAGGCGATCAACAAACTCTCGACGCTCTGGCCGAAGCCGGAAAGGCGCTGGGGCTTGCTTGTAGCGCCGCGGTCAATCTCCTTGCACCCAATACCGTTGTTCTCGGAGGTATCTTCGCGTCGCTATTTGAATGGCTGGAGGGCCCGCTTCGCAAGGAGCTGGAGGAGAGATCATTCGTGGCTCGCTGCTCGGATCTGGCCATCGTCCGCTCGGAGCTCGGAGCGGCGGCCGCTGTCCGGGGCGCTGCTTCGCTGACTCTGCGCGCCGTTTGCGCCGACCCCTATCTGGTCGGCTCCCCGGGGAACTGAATCCTCCGTGGCGATGTATACTCGCCTCTATCAACCGGCTTGCGCCGGTCATTCCGACGAAAAAAAGAGCGGCACACAGTTGGGTTGATTTACAGCCGTTGGATTTAGTATGTTGTGCCAATTAACTAATGCACATCGGGAGGAGGGTTCGTGGATATTTCTAAGTTCAGTCATCCGCGGAAGTGGATGGCTCTGGCGCTGGTCATGACTGCGGCAGTTACGGTCGCACTCGTAATCACCGGCACTACGAACGCGAACAGCAAGAAGGCAAAAGCCGCACAGCGCGTAGCGTTCCTATTGCCGGAAAACGTCACACCGCGTTGGCAAGGCTCCGATGCGCCGGTCTTCAAGAAGGCGTTGGCGAAGCTGGTTCCGGGCGTCCAGGTTGACGTCGTCAACGCGCTCAACGACCCGGCCAAGCAGCAGCAGCAGGCTGAGGCCGAATTGACCAAGGGTGCGAAGGCGCTCGTAATCGCGGCTGTCGACGCAAAGGCAGCAGCGGTAATCGTCAAGAAGGCGGCCGCGCAGGGCGTCAAGGTGATCGCCTACGATCGCATGATCAAGTCCTCACCACTCGCCTATTACGTCTCGTTCGACAGCGTCGTGGTCGGCAAGACGGAGGCCCAGTGGATGGCGGGCCATACGAAGAAGGGCGCCCGCCTCGTGATCATCAACGGGTCGCCTGCCGACGATAACGCTCACCTCGTCAATAAGGGCATTCATTCAGTGCTCAACCCTCTGTTCAAGTCCAAGGCGAAGGTCAAGGTTGCCGAGCAGTGGGTCGTTGGTTGGGATCCGACCAAGGCTCAGGCCGCAATGGAGCAAATCCTGACGAAGCTCAACAACAAGGTGGACGGCGTCGTCTCCGCTAACGACGGAATGGCCGGCGGTATCATCGCCGCGCTCTCGGCGCAGGGTCTTCAGGGTAAGGTCATGACCACGGGGCAGGATGCATCGCTTGAGGGCATCCAGAACGTCATCCGTGGCTACCAGGGTGTGACGGCGTTCAAGGACTTCCGTTTGCAGGCTCCCGCGGCCGCACAAGTTGCGGCAGCGATCCTCAAAGGAACGACTCCGACGAACATCACTACCAAGGTAAATAACGGCCAGGTCAACGTGCCGTCGGTGATGCTGAAGGTCGTGCCGGTCTCCAAGGGCAACGTGAGCCTGCTTGTCAAGAACGGTTGGATCAAGTCGCAGTACGGCAGTGTTGCGAAGGTCTGCAGCGGCATGCCGAAGACGAGCATCTGCAAGTAGGGGGCTGGAAACTGAATCAGCAGCACCCAAAGGAAATGAGAGGCGGCGGCGACCCCACCGCCTCTCAGGACCGTCAGCCAATACTCGTGCTACGCGGGATCTCGAAGCACTTCGGCGCAGTGCAAGCGCTGACCGAGGTCGATTTCGACGTCTGTCCGGGCGAGATAGTCGCGCTCGTCGGCGATAACGGCGCCGGCAAGTCGACGCTCGTCAAGTGCATCGCCGGGACACACGCTCCCGATGCAGGAAAGATCATTTTCGACGGCCACGAGGTGAAGATCACCTCACCACACGATGCAACGCGCCTCGGTATCGAGACCGTCTACCAGGATCTCGCTCTCTGCGACAACCTCGACGTCGTTCAGAACATGTTCCTGGGGCGCGAACGCGTACGGCGCCTGGTACCGGTCGTGGTTGAGCCGCTCTCGGAGATCGAGATGGAGACACGGTCACTCGGCGTCCTCGAATCGCTGCGCGTGACTACGATCGGCAGTGTGCGGACGAAGGTGGCATCGCTATCCGGCGGCCAACGTCAGTCGGTTGCCATCTCCAAAGCCGTGATGTGGGACTCGAAAGTCCTGCTTCTGGACGAGCCGACGGCCGCACTCGGCGTCGCTCAGACCGAACAGGTGCTGTCGCTGATTACTCGGCTGCGCGAGCAGGGGATCGGCGTCGTCATCATCTCGCACCAACTGGCTGAAGTAATCGATATCGCCGATCAGATCGTGGTACTCCGTCTGGGGCGGCGGGCGGCGATGTTCAAGCGCGGCGAGGCTACGCCCGACGACGTGGTCGCGGCGATCACAGGCGCTCGTACGCTAAAAGCGAGCGAAGGGAACTGAGGCGATGACGCCGGTCGATCAACTGTCCTCGCAGGATGCGCCCGACGACCTCGCGGCGGTGAATAAAGAGCCTGATTCGGGCGGGTCGCCGCGATCGTTGATAACGCTCGCGCTACAGCACCTCCGCCAGGGCGAGATCGGCCCCTTGCCGGTCGTCCTAGCCCTGGTGTTCATCTACCTCTACTTCGGCAGTCAGACCTCGTGGGTCTTCGTCAACTCGCGCAACCTTTCCAATCTCGTTCTCCAGATCGCGCCTATCGGCTCGGTCGCCATCGGCATCACGCTCGTGCTGCTATTGGGCGAGATCGACCTCTCGGTTGGCTCGATCGCCGGGCTCACCTCGGCAGTGCTCGGGTCGCTGGTCGTCTACCACAACTGGCCCTGGTGGCTTGCCATCCTGGCCATGCTCGGGGTCGGAGCGGCGATCGGCGCCTTCCAGGGAGCCTGGTTCGCCTTCCTCGGCGTGCCCGCGTTCGTGGTCACCCTGGCCGGCTTCCTCGCCTGGCAGGGCGTGCAGTTGCGCGTGCTCGGTGCCAACGGGACGATCAACGTCTTCGAGCCGCACATCGGCAAGATCGCCTCCACGTTCCTGCCCAATTGGTTGGGCTGGGTGTTCGGGGTCGGAATCGCTGTCGCTTACGCGATCATGAATCTGATCAAGCAGGTGCGGCGCCGCCGCGCAGGGCTAACGGCGCAGCCGCATGCCGTAATGATCATCTTCACGCTGGTCGTTACCGCCATCTCGCTTGGAGTAGTCGGCTACCTGAACAGCTACATGGGCGTGCCGACGGCCGGTGTGCTTCTACTCGGCCTGGTTATCTTCTTCGTCTGGCTAACCACCTGCACGAAATTCGGCCGCTACATCTACGCAGTCGGCGGGAATATCGAGGCGGCGCGCCGCGCCGGCATCAGCATCAGCGCGATCCGCATTTGGGTCTTCACGCTGGCCGGCTTCATGGCGGCGGTCGGCGGCTTGATCTTCACCTCGCGACTCACAGCCGCGAGTACCCAGACCGGCACTGGAACCTTCTTGCTCGAGGCTATCGCTGCGGCGGTTATCGGTGGCACGAGCCTGTTTGGAGGCCGCGGCTCGATCTGGGCGGCGCTCTTGGGTGCGCTCGTGATCGGCAGCGTCTCCAACGGCCTCGACCTGATGTCGCAGCCGCCCGAGATCAAGTACATGGTGGAGGGCGGGGTCTTGCTCGCAGCTGTAACCGTCGATGCGCTCTCTCGTCGGGGCCGGGAAACTGCCGGGCGCTAGCCCCGCGAAAGGGCCGGCAGTCGATCCTCTCGTGGCGCATAGTTCATGCTCGCACGCGGGGGGAAGGAAAATTCGAAAGAAAATCGATCGGTCTGAGAGACCAGCGGCGCTCACTATTCGTATCGCGTTCGACTCGGTGGACTAGAAGGAGGAAGAAATGAAGATGAGTCTCGGCATCTGGGCTTTTGGGAATATGGCCACCCGTTTCGTCCCGATCGGCTACCAACCGGAGCACACGGACGATACGACGACTACAAAGGTGCGGCGCGCCGTCGAGGGCCTCGGCGACCTGATGGATGACTACGAGTTCCACTATCCGCAGGAGCTATCGGAAGAGAACCTGGACGAAGTGCGAGATGCTCTGGCCGGGCACGGCATCTACTGCATCGCCAGCGGTCTGCATCTGGATCCGGTGTTCGGGCGCGGCGGGCTCTCCTCGCCCGACGACAAGGTGCGAAAGCTGGCGTTGGAGCGGACGATCGCCGGAGCGGACTTCGCCGGCTCGATCGGCGCCAACTACATCGTCTGGCCGGGGATCGAGGGCTACAACTATCCCTTCCAGACGCCCTACGCCGACTCCTGGAAGCGTTTCATCGACGGTGTCGGCGAGGCGGCGGAGGTCTGCAAGCGGCACGGAATCACGCTCTTTCTCGAGCACAAGAACTCCGAGCCGGCGATGAAGATCTTTATGCGCAACATGGGCATGACGCTGCACGTCATTCACACCCTGCGAGCCCAGGGCATCTCGAACATCAAGGTGAACATGGACTGGCAGCACCTGATCATGAACCGCGAGCATCTGCCAGAGTACGCGGCTCTGCTGGCCGCCGAGGGGTTGCTCGGGCACCAGCACGCCAACTCCGGCTGGGGTGACTTCGACGACGACAACATGGTCGGCGCGACCTACTTCCTCGAGACAATGGAGCTAGCGCTGGAGCTGCGCCGCGCCCACTACGGCGAGAACGGCGAGCACCTCGGCTTCGATCTCTATCCCTACACCGAAGACGCGGTGGCGGCCGTCAGGCGCAGCGTGTTGCAGTGGCGCTTCATCGACTCGATCGCCGGGAAGATCGACGAGGTCGAACTGCGCAAGGCGCAGGCCAACAAGGACGCCGTCCGCGCCTACGAGCTCGTCTACGCGGCGATGGGGGGCGAGTAGTCGCCTCTCATGACGGAGCAGGTTCTGGTTGGGCTCGACGTCGGAACGACCGGCGTCAAGGGGATTGCCATCACCGCCGGCGGCGAGGTCGTGGCGCGAGCCGAAGCCGGTTACGAGCTACGGGTTCCCAAGCCGGGCTGGGCCGAGCAGGATCCGGAGGACTGGTGGCGGGCGAGCAAGCTCGTCCTCGCGTCGCTGAGCGGTGAGCGCGCAGGCGAGCGCGAGGTTGTCGGTATCGGCCTTTCTGGGCAGATGCACGGGCTGGTCTGCCTCGACGAAGAGCGCAGCGTCATTCGCCCGGCGATTCTCTGGAACGATCAACGCACCGGCGAGGAGTGCGCCGAGATCGAGCGGCGGATAGGGCTTGAGCGCCTGATCGAACTGACCGGCAACCGCGCGATACCGGGCTTCACCGCGCCCAAGCTGCTCTGGTTGCGCCGCCACGAGCCGGATTCCTACGCCCGCATCCGACATGTGCTTCTGCCCAAGGACTACGTTCGTCTGCGCCTCACCGGCGAGCTGGCGATCGACGTCTCCGACGCCTCGGGCACGCTGCTTTTCGATGTCGCGCGGCGCGCCTGGAGCGAAGAAGTACTCCAGGTGCTGGAAATCCCCGGCGAGTGGCTGCCGCGGGCGCTCGAGTCGCCCGAGGTCTCCGGTCACAGCGAGGAGGGAGTGCCGGTTGCGGCCGGCGCCGGCGATCAACAGGGCGGGGCGCTGGGCGTCGGCGTCGTGCGGCCGGGGCCGCTCTCGGTGGTGCTTGGCACCTCAGGCGTCGTGTTCACGGCGCTCGACCGCTACGTCTCCGATCGCGAGGCGCGAGTGCATGTCTTCTGTCACGCCGTACCGGGCGTATGGGAGGCGATGGGGGTGATGCTTTCGGCTGCCGGCTCGTTGCGCTGGTTGCGAGACACCGTGGCGCCGGGCGCCGGCTACGAGCAGCTGACCGCTGAAGCGGCGTACTGGCAACCCGGCGTTGAGGGGCTGCTCTTCCTGCCCTACTTGCAGGGCGAGCGAACACCTCATGCCGATCCGCATGCACGGGGCGCCTTCACCGGCCTCTCGCTCGTCCACGACCGGGGTGCTCTCATCCGCGCCGTGCTCGAGGGCGTTGCCTACGGACTGCGCGACTCGCTCGAGCTTCTGCGCGAGCTCGGGGTCAGGCCCGAGTCGGCGCGCGTCTCGGGCGGCGGCGCGCGTAGCCGTCTGTGGCTCGAGATCGTTGCCTCGGTGCTCGAGCTGCCGCTCGAGCTGACGGCGGTCGAGGAAGGAGCGGCCTACGGCGCCGCACTTCTCGGCGGTGTCGCGGGCGGAGTCTTTGCCGGCGCGGCGGAGGCCGTTGCCTCCTGCGTCCGCGTGCGCGACCAGATAGACCCGAATCCCGACTGGCGGGAGGCCTACGCGTCGGGCTACGCTCGCTTTCGCGCTCTCTACCCTGCCCTACGACCGCTGGAAGAAACGTAGGCAAGAAACTCGAGCGAAGGCCGCTTCCTTCGTCACGGGAGATGTCGGCCGAAGAGGGCCGAGATCGCTCTCTTTGTCCTCACCGGGCCGCACACTCGGCCCATCCCCGAGCGATCTACGCGCTTTTTCAGCGAAGCGGATTTCGTGTTATAAGTCGCGGAGGATATTTTTGCCCGGTGCACATCGACGCTGATCAAGGGCGTCGCCGGCATCAACCCGCCCGACAAGGGCGAGATCTACTTCGACGGCAAGCTGGCGCATATCCACGGTCCCAAGGACGCCGCCAAGCTTGGGATCGAGGTCGTCTACCAGGATCTTGCGCTCTGCGACAACCTGGACGTCGTCCAGAACATGTACCTCGGCCGCGAGGCGCACGACTTGTTCCAACGGCTCAAGGAGCCGGTCATGGAGGATCGAACGTCCGAGACGATGGCATCGCTCGCGGTGACCTCGCTCTCTTCGATCCGCCAGAAGGTCGCCTCCCTCTCGGGTGGGCAGCGCCAGTCGGTGGCGGTCGCCCGCGCCGTGATGTGGAACTCGCGCCTGGTCATTCTCGACGAGCCGACGGCGGCGCTCGGCGTCGCCCAGACCGCGCAGGTGCTCGAGCTCGTCGCTCGCCTTGCCGCCGAGCACAATCTGGCGGTCGTGATCATCTCCCACAACCTCCACGACGTCTTCGAGGTTGCTCATCGGATCACGGTGCTTCGCCTCGGCCGGAACGTCGGCGTCTACGAGCGCGCCAAGACGACGCAGGAGAAGATCGTCTTCGCGATAACCGCCGGCAAGCCGGTCAAGGTCTCCGGAATCGCCGCGACCGGCGAGGAGACGGTGTGAACGGCGAGGCACCGGCAACCGTCGTGAAGGGCCCGGAAGCACCCGAGACTCGTGGTCTCGTCAGGGGCGCCATTCACCGCAACATCGAGAACATCCGCGCGGGCGAGCTCGGTAGCTGGCCGGTCATCATCGGACTGATCATCATTGCGGCCTTTTTCGACTCCAAGAACTCGAACTTCCTCAGCGGGTCCAACTTCGGCAACCTGATCACGCAAGTCGTGCCCTTGGCGACTATCGCTACGGGCGTTGTCTTCGTGCTCTTGATCGCCGAGATCGATTTCTCGGTCGCCTTTGTCAGCGGTTTCGCCGGGTCCGTCGTCGTGGCGGAAGTGGTCGCACGACACGGTCACCTCTCCGGCCTCGTCGCAATTCCGATTGCTCTCGCCGCAGGAGCCCTGTACGGCCTGGTCCAGGGCGTGATCGTGGCCTACGTCGGCGTCCCGTCGTTCGTCGCGACCCTGGCCGGTTTGCTGGTGGCTGAAGGCCTGGTCGTCAAGGTCGTCGGGTCGTCACCTATCTACATCACCGACAAGTGGGTGCTTGACCTAAACGGCTACAGGTTTACGCATACGGCGAGCTGAATCATCGCCATCGTGGTGAGCGCTCTTTATGCGCTCGTCGTACTGAACGGACCGGTCAGAAGACGCCTTCGCGGCGCCGCTACCGGAAATCCGCGGTACGCGCTGGTCAAGGTCGCCGCCGTCACGGTCGCCATGTTTGCGATCGTCGCCTGGGTCAATCGCGCCCGCGGTGGCCTCGGTCTTCCGCTCGCCTTCGTCATCATGCTTGTGCTGTACGTCTTCTGGACGTTCATTGCGATGCGGACGACGTTCGGCCGTCACGTGTACGCGGTCGGCGGCAACGACGAGGCGGCGCGCCGGGCGGGCATCAACGTCCCTCGGATCAGGCTCATCGTCTTCATGCTCGCGGGCATGATGGCCGCGCTCGGCGGTGTCATGTCTGCTTCCCGCAGTATTTCGGCAGTTCCCGGCGTCGGCGGCGATCCACTTCTGATGTACGCGATCGCGTCGGCGGTGATCGGCGGTACGAGCCTCTTTGGCGGCCGCGGTTATGTGAGGAGCGCCGTGCTCGGCGCGCTGGTCATTCAGATGATCGCCAACGGCTGCGATCTGGTTGGCTACAGCTCCGCAACGAGGTTCATCGTGACCGCTCTCATCCTCCTCGCAGCCGTGTCGCTGGACACCGTTGCGCGTAAGCGCCAGGCTGCCGCCGGGCGTTGAGTCTGCCTTATCATAGGTTAGGAAATATCGCCGGTCGTCTCTAGACGTGAGACGCGCCGCGCGGGAGGATTACCGGAAAGAGCCCGGCGTCGGTGTCGGGGTGGCAGCGAGTAACCATCTGATCACTGGAGGAACCGTGAGCACGAAGCTGGAAGGGAAGGTCGCTTTCATCACCGGCGCCAGCCGCGGCATCGGCTCTGCCGTGGCCCGCTCCCTATCGACCGAGGGAGTGAAGCTAGGACTGGCCTCGCGCTCGGGCGCCGATCTCGGCCTGCCCGACGCGCTCGGGCTGGTCTGCGACGTACGCGACCGAAGCCAGGTCGAGCAGGCGGTAGCCGCCACAGTCGAGCGTTTCGGTCGGCTTGACATCTGCATCGCCAACGCCGGCGTCGGCTCATACCACTCGCTCGTCGACTTACCGCCCGAGCACCTAGAGCAGATGATCGACGTCAACCTGAAGGGGACTATCTATACCTTCCGCGCCGCGATCCCGCACGTAATCGCGAGCGGCGAGGGCGACCTGATTACGGTCGCTTCCGAGGCCGGCCGGCGCGGGCTGCCGGGCGAGGCCGTCTACTGCGCCTCCAAGTTCGGTCAGGTTGGTCTCACGCGGGCGCTCGATCACGAGCTGAGGGAGAAGAACGTGCGCTGTACGAACGTCTGCCCGGGCGGAGTGGCGACCGACTTCGCACTCGCCGAGGGCTATGGGCGCAGCCCGGACGTGCTGCCCGGGATGATGACCGCCGAGGACGTGGCCGAGATCGTTCTCTTCATCCTCACCAGGCCGCGCAGCCACCGCATCCTGGAGACTGCGATCAGGCCGATGACGGAAGCGTCGTGGGGATAGGGCCATGCCGCTAGAGCCGCTTCGTCTGGGCATCGTCTCGACGGCCGATATCAACCGGCTGGTCATTCCGCCCGCCAAGGCCTCGCCGTTGATCGATCTGGTTGCCGTCGCCAGCCGCGACGCGAAGCGGGCGAGCGACTACGCCAAGGAGTGGGGGATCGGGCGCTCCTTCGGCTCGTACGACGCGCTGCTCGCCGACCCCGAAGTCGAGGCGGTCTACATCTCGCTACCCAACCACGAGCACGTTAGCTGGACGCTACGCGCGCTCGAAGCAGGCAAGCACGTCCTCTGCGAGAAGCCGCTCACGCGCCATCCGGCCGAGGTCGAATCGGTCTGGGGCCTGGCCGAGTCGTGCGGGCTGGTGGTTTGCGAGGCCTTCATGTGGCGCCACATCCCACAGACCAAGCGCTTCACCGAGCTGGTGGCAGGAGGCGCGATCGGTGAGCTCCAGTTCGTACGCTCGCTCTTCTCGTTTGCCATGAGCGACCCGGCGACCAACGTGCGCATGAAGAGGGAGTTGGAGGGAGGCTCGCTGATGGACATCGGCACCTACTGCGTCAGCGGTATTCGCCTGCTGGCCGGCGAGCCCGAGGGCGTTTACGGCGAGCAGGTGCTGGGCGGCGACGGCGTTGACGTTCGTTTCAGCGGCCTGATGCGCTACGAAAGCGGTGTGCGCGGGCTGTTCTACTCCTCCTTCGAGTCGCCCTCGCGCAAGGAGCTGGAGGCTATTGGCTCGGAGGGCGTCCTGCGCCTGCGCGACCCCTGGCACGCCTGGCGCGCCGGTATCGAGCTGCAGCGTGACGAGGAGGCTGGTAGCGAACTGATCGAGGTCGAGAACGGCGACTGCTACCAACTCGAGCTGGAGGACTTCGCCCGCGCCGTTCGCGGCGAGAAAGAGCCGCTGCTCGGCCGCGCCGATGCGCTCGGGCAGGCTAGGGCGCTGGCAGCGCTCTATCTCTCCGCTGACGAAGGGCGATCGGTAGAGCTTTCGTAACTAGCTAGGGTGTTGTGATGAAAGATCTTTCGCTCAAGCGACTCGAGACGTTCATCATCACGGCCAAGGCGGCGACCTACGCCGGCAACGGCAAGCCGGTCGAGCCGAGTCGCCCGGGCTCGAAAGACCTCTGGTACGAGGACGGAGATCTCCTCTACCGCGACAGCTACTTCGGCAGCGGCGACTTCATCGGCGAGGAGGTCGTCTGGTACAAAGGCGAGCCGATCTGGGCGATGAACTACTACGGCTACATCCTCGTGCCCGAGGAGTTGAGCGCCGAGGAGAGCGGCAAGGTGATCAAGGAGAGCCTGACCGCCCTCTACAGCGAGGGCCGCTTCTTGAGCGGCTTCAAGCACCAGACGACGCTCGGGCTCTACATCGATACCAACGAAGGCGACGTCGCGAACTTCCACGGTATGGAGTGGACCGAGCGAGGCGGCAAGCGCCTCTACGAGCTGCGCTATCACGGCGGATTGATCAGGTAGTAGGCGCGGTTCCGGCGCGATCTGTTTCGGCACTGAATCGGCACGCTCCGGAGCGTGGTTTCGGTTCTTCTGGACGGTACTTTGGAACTGCCCCGCGGGCGGGTGGCTCGGTGGCGGGCGAGTAGAGAATTGCTCGGAGGATCCTGTGGGATGTTTCGGCAGGTTTCTTTTTTTCGCCTACGCGGGAGAACCGAGACGTGCACCTCACCTACAGAGAGTGGTGGTCGCTCGTTCA
>DATCCQ010000248.1:0-2307 GCA_036511185.1 Gaiellaceae bacterium | reverse complement strand
CGGGCTCTTCTCCTTTCTGCCGCTGGGCTGGCGCGTGCACCAGAAGGTAGTCCAGATCATCCGCGAGGAGATGGATGCGATCGGCGCCCAGGAGATGCTGGCGCCCGTGCTGGCGCCGGCCGAGCTCTGGCAGGAGAGCGGGCGCTACGACATTCCCGAGGTGTTCCGGCTCAAAGATCGCCACGGTCGCGACTTCGTGCTCTCGATGACGCACGAGGAGACGATGACCTTCCACGCGCGCGAGATCCGCTCCTACCGGGAGCTGCCGCAGCTCTGGTACCACTTCCAGGTCAAGGGCCGCGACGAGGTTCGCCCGCGCGCCGGCCTGCTGCGCGTGCGCGAGTTCGTGATGAAGGACTCCTACTCCTTCGATCGGGACGAGGAGGGGTTGGACGCCAGCTACTGGAAGCACGCCGGCGCCTACCGCAAGATCTTCGAGCACTGCGGCCTGCGCTGCTACGAGTGCGAGGGCGACGTCGGCCTGATGGGCGGCGAGGTGGCGCACGAGTACCTGGCGCCCTGCCCGGCGGGCGAGAACGAGATCGCGCTCTGCGAGAACGGCGACTACGCGGCCAACGTCGAGGCGGCGAAGAGCGTGCCGTCTGAACCCGAGTTCCCCGAGCGCCTGGATGCGCCGCGCGAGATCGAGACACCCGAGATTCGCACGATCGAGGAGTTGGCCGAGTTTCTGCATGTCGATCCGCGCGCAACTGCCAAGGCGATGCCCGTGGTCGGGCCCGACGACAAGCTGGTGCTGGGCCTAATCCGCGGCAGTCACCGTCTGCACGAGCTGAAGATGGCGGCCGTACTCGGCGGCGAGTTCCGCCCCGCCCATCCCGAGGAGATCGAGGAAGCCTTCGGCGCCTCCGGCGGCTCGCTCGGGCCGGTGGGAGTGAAGCTGCGCGTGATCGCCGACGAGGCGTTGCGCAAGGGTCAGTTCGTCAGCGGTGCGAACCGCGACGGCTTCCATCTGCTCGGCGTCGAGGCCGGGCGCGACTACGAGTGCGAGTTCGCGGACATTCGCGAGACCGTGGACGGCGATACCTGCATCCACTGCGGCGGCCGCATCACGGTCGAGCCCGCGATCGAGATCGGCAACATCTTCAAGCTCGGCACGCAGTACTCCGCTCCGCTCGGCGCGAACTATCTCGACGAGAACGGGAAAGAGCAGCCGGTCGTGATGGGCTCCTACGGCATCGGCCCCGGCCGCGTGCTGGCCGCCGCGATCGAACAGAACCACGACGGCAATAAGATCGTCTGGCCGCGAGCGCTCGCGCCGTATGACGTTGAAGTGGTGGCTCTGCAAGCGGCGGGAGAAGACCTGCTGGCGATCGCCGAGGAGATCGGCACTGAGCTCTCGGACGCAGGCCTGGCGGTCTTGCTCGACGACCGCGAGGCCCGCCCGGGCGAGAAGTTCGCCGACGCCGACCTGATCGGTGCGCCGCTCAGGATCACAGTCGGCAAGAAGACGCTCGAAGACGGCGCCGTCGATCTGCGCCTGCTCGCAAGCGGCGAAGAGCGCCGAGTTCCGGGCGCCGAAGCCGCCGCGCAGGCGGCGGAGCTGCTCGCGTGAGCGGGCGCCCGAGCCGCCGCCACCGCTTCAGCGACGAGGCCTTTGGCCCAACCCTGCAGCAGTTGATGGACGAGTCGGGCGTCAGCTACCGCAAGCTGGCCGAGAACACGAAGCTCTCGGCCGGGTACTTGAACCACATCGTCCACGGCTCCCGCCCGGTTCCCACCAACGAGGTGATCGCAGGCATAGCCAGGGCACTCGGCGTAGAGCCCGAGCATTTCCGCGAGTACCGCATCCGCGTCATCACCGAGCGGCTCGAGCGCCTGCCGGACCTTGTTGATCGCCTCTACAAGCGCCTCTCGAGCGAATAGCCACTCCGCCGGCCGGCGGCAACCGTAAACGCGCTATCGTCTCGGTCGGTAACGGGACGTGGCGCAGCCTGGTTAGCGCGCTTGACTGGGGGTCAAGAGGTCGGGAGTTCAAATCTCCCCGTCCCGATATACGCCGAGAAATCTGGCGATTTCCCGGCGCTGTTTAGGAGACGGCGCTCGCGCGAGAACGAGGTGAGCCGCCTTTCGCTGGCCATCTGTCGAATAGAGTGACTCGCAGCTTCGTGGACGGCTCCTCGAGAAGGGTGCGGCAGCTCCGGCGGGGGAGATAACAAGAACTCCGCTGATTGTTATGGTTGTCCGGCTTTATGAGGTAAGCGAGTGACCATGGAAGAATCCGACTCGACCAGGGGAGAATCGGGCTCGCGCGCACCGCTGGACGACGGTGGCCTGCGCGAGATAGTC
>DATCCQ010000247.1:0-3750 GCA_036511185.1 Gaiellaceae bacterium | reverse complement strand
ATACACGTAGTCGAAGCCCGGTGGAAGCGCTCCCGGCACACCGCCGTAAACCGGAGTGCTCAACGTCTCGCCGAACACCGACTTCGCCTTTCCATGCTTCTTGGGCGAGGGAGCCAGCACGACCAATACCAAGGTAACCGTGAGCCCTACGGCGACCGCGGCAACGAGGATTTTCGTGCGAGATAGCATCGCTGGCTGAATTTACTAGTTACGCCCTTGTTTCCTCCGCCCAAACCGCTCCGACCTTTAGGCTGATCTTCGATGGATCGCGAACTACTCGAGCAGACGCTCACTGAGCTGGGCCAGCCCTCCTACCGCGCCCGGCAGGTGTGGGAGCACGCCTGCGCCGGCGCGGGCTCCTACGAGGAGATGAGCTCGCTGCCAAAAAGCCTGCGCTCGGAGCTAACAGGGCGCGTCCCCTTCTCGACTCTCTCGCTCGAGCAACGGCTCGAAGCGCGCGACGGCACGGTCAAGGCGCTCTTCCGCAGCCACGACGGTCACCCCGTCGAGTCGGTACTGATGCGCTACCGCGACGGGCGCCGCTCGGTCTGTATCTCGACCCAGTTGGGCTGCCCGCTGAAATGCGTTTTCTGCGCCAGCGGCCAGATGGGCTTCAGACGCAACCTGAGCGCCTGGGAGATATTCGACCAGGCGCTCTACTTCCGCCAGATCGAGCAGGTCAACCACGGCGCCCTGATGGGGATGGGCGAGCCGCTGATGAACCTGGTAGCCGTTCTAACGGCTATCCGTGCACTTCCCGACCTCGGTATTGGACATCGTCATACGTCTGTCTCGACCGCCGGTTGGGTGCCTGGGATCGACAGCCTGGCCGGCGCGGGCCTTCCCGTGCGCCTGGCGCTCTCGCTGCACGCCCCCGACGACGAGTTGCGGCGAACGCTGATGCCGGTCACAGCCCGCTTCCCGATCGCCGAGGTGATTGCCGCCTGTGATCGTTTCTACGCCGCGCGCAGGCGCAAGGTACTGGTCGAGTACCTGATGCTGGCGGGCGTCAACGACCGTCCCGAGCAGGCTCGCGCGCTCGTGCAGTTGCTCGATCCGGGGCGCTTCAAGCTGAACCTGATCCCGTACAACGAGACCGGCGCTGACCGCGGCGCCTTCCGCGGTTCCTCCCGCGCTGTGATCTACTCCTTCCGCCAGACGCTGGCCAGGGCCGGGCTCGAGGCGACCGTTCGCATTGCCCGCGGACGCGAGATCGAAGCGGCCTGCGGTCAGCTCGCCGGAGGCAGTGGTACGGCTGACCACACCCAGAATGACCGGCCTGCCGCATCGCACCCGACGCGAAGTATGTGAGAGAGTAAGAGCCGTGATCGCTGTCGAGGACCTTTGCAAGCACTACGGCAAGACGCTCGCCGTGGACGGGCTGTCGTTCACGGTCGAGCCCGGTCACGTCGTAGGTTTCCTGGGCCCGAACGGCGCCGGCAAGACCACGACGTTACGCATTCTCCTCGGCTTGGTGCACGCCAACGCCGGCCGGGCGACGATTCTCGGCAAGAACTATGCGCAGCTCGAGCGCCCCTTCTGCCAGGTTGGCGCCGTGCTCGAGGCTTCTGGTTTCCACCCTGGTCGCAAGGCGCGCAATCACCTGCGCGTGCTCGCCCGCGCCGGTCGCGCGCCCGAGAAGCGCGTGGACGAGGTGCTGGCCACGGTCGGGCTCGAAGGAGCGGCGAAGAAGCGCGTCGGCGGCTATTCGCTCGGGATGCGCCAGCGCCTGGCGCTGGCCTCGGCGCTGCTCGGCGACCCGGAAGTACTGATTCTGGACGAGCCCGCGAACGGCCTCGACCCTGAGGGAATCCGCTGGCTGCGCGACTTTCTGCGCTCGCTTGCCGCCGAGGGCCGGGCCGTGCTCGTCTCCAGTCACGTGCTGTCCGAGGTCGAGCAGACCGTCGACGAGGTCGTGATCATCAACAAGGGCAAGCTCGTCGCACAAGGCAAAATCGAGGAGCTCAAGCGCGGCAGAGACGGGCGCGTTCGAGTCGCGAGCCCGCAGGCTAAGGCGCTCGAGGAAAAGCTTGCCAAGGCCGGCTTCGCCGTAAGCGAGGATGGCGAGGCTTTGCTCGTCGCCGGTGCCACCAGCGCCGAGGTCGGAGAGATCGCCGCCAAGAGCTCGCTCGTATTGCACGAGTTGACCCCACTTGCAACCCAGCTCGAGGACGTCTTCCTCGATCTCACCTCCGAGGAGAAGAAGTGATCGCCGCACTCTTCTCCGAATGGCTAAAGCTCCGCACCACTCGCACGATCTTCTGGCTGGTCGTCGCGCTCTCCGCGCTGATGACGCTGATCGTCGTCGCCGGTGTCATCGGGAGCCAAAAGCACAGTATCTCCGGCGCGAAAAACCAGCTCGACATGCTCGGGATCGGCTCACTCGGCATCTTCATCGCCCTGATCATGGGCCTGATCGTCTCGACCGGCGAGTTTCGCCACGGCACGATCACGCCGACGCTCCTTGCCACTCCGTCGCGCACCTCGATAGTTATTGCGAAGGCGCTCGCCGGCATGTTCTTCGCCGTTGCACTCGTCGGGCTCGCCGAAGCGCTCGTGGCGCTGGAGCTGGCGATCGCGTTACCTGCGAAGGGCGTCGACTTCGCGATTCAAGCCGGGCCCGCCGCCGGGTTGATCGGCCGGGTACTCGTCGCCGCGGCTCTCTGGGGCGCGCTCGGCAGCGGTATCGGGATCGTTATAAAAAACCAGATCGGCGCCGTCGTGGGAAGCTTCGCCTGGCTCTTTATAGCCGAAGGACTGATCAACGCGATCCTGCACTCGCACGCAATCAACTCGAACGCCGGGCGCTTCTTCCCGTTCCAGGCCACCGGAGCGATCTTGAACAGCGGCACGCGCGACCCACAGCTCCTAAGCCGCGCCGGCGGGATCGCCGCCCTCGGCGGCTGGATGTTGCTCTTCACGATCGCCGCCGGCGTTCTGCTCAGTCGTCGCGACGTGAGCTAGCTCTTACTCCCGACTCTCCCTTGCTCGTCTACCGAGACGAGCGGCGTCCGTCGAACCAGCAGCACTGCCGAACTGGCGAAGCCGATGATCAGTGCGGCTACGGTCACGTAGCCCCCGACCTTCGGCACGATGCTGGATTTCGCGGCGATCTCCGCGACGAACAAGGCGAGCGCTGCCGCCCAGAGAACGAAGGCGCAGATCAGCTTCGGTAAATACCACTTCTTGTCGTAGAGCATCTTCACGCCGACCTTCGCCTCCAGCTCCTGCGTAAACGCCCGGCTGACGGAGCGGCTACGGAACCAACCCTTGGGCAGCAACCTCGTCGGCGCGAGCAGACCGCAGACGGCTGCCAGGGCGGCAACCTGCACTGCGATCAGAAGCGTCTGGCCGCTTCCGTATGTCGCCACAGCCAGGTGCGAGAGAGCCTTGGAGCCGGGATTGCTGGTTCCGCGCAAGCTCCTATCCCAATAGAACTCGAGTAGCCAGACCAGGATCACGGCGATCGCCGCGAGCTGATAGAGCGGATGGGCGATGCGGTGCGCGAGCGAAGGGACGATGCCCAAACGCTGGCCTGCGACCGCGGCCGGCACGTCGCCCTCGGCCGCTTTCACCTGCTCGGCTTCTTCTTTCGCCGCCTCGGTGCGAAGATCGACTCGTGCCGCCGGCGCCGAGGCAGCGGCTTTCGCGGCTTGTTCCGGGGCAGTTGAAGAAACGGGCTTACTGGGCGTGATGACCGGCGGAGTCGTGGCCGGCGGTCCGGGTGGCGGAGCAACCGGCGGTCCGGAC
>DATCCQ010000246.1:0-8271 GCA_036511185.1 Gaiellaceae bacterium | reverse complement strand
TTCGCTTTTCGGCCGGCCGCGCAGTAGATAGACGAGCGCTTCGGCCCCCCTGAAGTCCTCACCCTGCACGACACTCTTCGGCGCGGCGGCTCGCGAGAGCTCGCGGGCCAGCGCCGAGGCCGGCCTGCGTGCCCCGGCAAGAACGAGCGGGCCGGAATCTTTGCTCTCCAGCGCGCGCTGCTCGTTTGCCAGATTAAGCAGTGCGCGCGGAGACAGCGACGAATGGCTACTCACGGCTACTTCAGCCTCCGGCGAGTGCCCTCGCCGCGCGCCTGAATACCGAGCAGAACGCCGAGCGCCGCCAGGTTCGCGATCAGCGAGGAGCCGCCGACGCTCACCAGCGGCAAAGGGATGCCCGTGATCGGTGCCATGCCCATGGTCATACCAACATTGACGAAAACCTGGAACACGAGTGTGGCGACTATGCCACCAATGACCACCGCTCCGTAGCCGTCTCCGGCGGCGGCGAGCGCACGCAAGGCGCGCCAGACGACGAAGAGGTAGAGGGCAAGCAGGATCGAGGTGCCGACAAAGCCGTGCTGCTCGCCGATCGAGGCGAAGATGAAGTCGGTGTGCTGCTCGGGCAAGAAGCCGAGGACGGTCTGAGTAGAGCCCGTCGTACCGCGCCCATGTAGGCCGCCGGCGCCCAGCGCCACCTTCGACTGCGCGACGTTGTAGGTGGCGTCGTTAGGATCGAAGCTGGGATGGATGAAGCCGGTCAGACGCTGGGTCTGGTAGGGCTTGAGCACGTGAACGCCCAGAGCCGGCAAGGCCCAAACCAGGAGCGCGGCCCCGACCAGAGCCGTTGCGGCCAGGATTCCCAGGTGCGTCCAGCGTGTGCCCGCGATAAGCAGCACGGCCGCGGTGACACCCGCGTAGACAAGCGCGGTACCGAAGTCCGGCTGCATGAATACGAGCGCTGTCGGAATCGCAACCAGAATCAGGACGCCGAACACCGTGCTTCGATCGCGCAGCGCACGGCCTCGCTCGGCCAGGAATCCCGCCAGCGCCAGCACCACGAGGAGCTTGGCGAACTCCGAGGGCTGGAACTGGAAGGAACCGATCTGTAGCCAGCGGCGAGCGTGACGCTGCGCGACGCCGAGCAGCGGCACGAGCAGTAGCGTCAGAATGGCGACGAGGTAGAGCACACGCCAATAGCGCCGGTAGAGCTCGGGGTTTAGCGCGGCCGCAATGACCAGCGCGACCGCGCCCACCCCGGTGTAAAGCTCCTGCTTGGCAACGTAGTAGTGAGGCTGCCCGGGAATCTCGTGGCCGGTGACCCCCGCGACGGCCCAGAGACCGTAACCGACGAGTGCGGCGATGCCGATCACCAGTAGCCAGTCGATCTGGCGCAGGATGACCGCCAGCGGAAGCTCGCGCGTCTTCGCCAGCGGTGTACCGAGTGGTTTTGCACTCTCGAGCATCAGTCTGTATGGGTCGCTGACGTGTAGGTGTTGTTATTGACTTTGAAGAACTTCTGGAACACCTGGAGCGCCGCCGGCGCCGCCGCCGTACCGCCGTGGCCGCCGTTCTCGATCACGGCGCAAACGACGATCTGGGGCTTGTCGGTCGGCCCATAGCCGCACCACCAAGCCTGATCGAAGTAGCGCTGGTAGCGCTCCGACCACTTCTCGGCCGTTCCGGTCTTGCCGGCAATCGGAATCGGGAAGTTACCGAAGACGGGCGTCGAGGTTCCGATGGAGGGATCGTGAGTCGCCATGAAGAGCCCGCTACGGATGACGTCCAGCTTCTGGCTGAAGTCGGAGCCAGCGCCGATCGTTTTTGGCGCTTCCGAGATACCGGCCTTGATAACTCTCCGATCGCGCTCGACTGAGGCCAGCAGGTGCGGAGTGACGAGCTTGCCGGTGGCAACGGCCGCGTAGAGGCGGGCCATCTGCAGAGGGGTGACCTGAAGGTCTTTCTGACCGATCGAGAGGTTGATCGAGTCGCCCGGCTTCCAGGTGCGATCCTCGGGCTTGTAGCCGGCGGCAGCTGTGTAGTGGTTGCGCTGCCACTTCTTCGTCGGGACGACGCCGGCGTAGTCGCCGATCTCGATGCCGGTGTGCTGGCCGAGGCCGAAGATCTTGGCCCATGTCTGGATCGGCTCGCCGCGGTCGGGCGGCAGGCTCCAGATCCGCTGGCCGAGCTGGTAGAAGTAGGTGTCGCAGGAGAGCGCGAGCGCCGTCGGCAGGTTGATCCAGCTGTTCGCGTTCGGGTCCCAGTTGTTGAAAGTATGGCCGTGGTCTACCAGCTTCCCTGTGCAATGGATGTTCTCGCTGGGATTGAGCACGCCGCTTTGCATGGCGGCTATCGCCGTCACCGGCTTGAAGGTCGAGCCGGGTGGATAGAGACCGCTCGTGGCGCGGTTGATAGACGGATAGTTGGCATCAGGCGCAGTCAAGGCCGTCAGCCCCCAGCGCGCGAGCTTGCGATTGGTGACGTGCCCGGAGTAGATCGCCGGCGAGTAAGTCGGATAGGAGGCAAGCGCCAGCACCGAGCCGTCGTTCGGGTTGAGCGCGACGATCGCGCCACCGTTGGCATTCCAACAACCGCTGCAGAGCGAGTTGCGCCCCGCCTGAATGCCGAACTTGAGCGCCTTCTGAGCCGCCGACTGGAGGTCGGCATCGAGCGTGAGACGCACCGTATCGCCGGGCTGCGGCTCGGGGTTGGCCACCAGCTCGCTCCGTACCCGGCCCTGCGAATCGATGCGCTGTGAAGCCACGCCCGGCGTTCCGCGCAGACTATCGTCGAACGCCGCTTCGACTCCCGATTGCCCGATCAGATCGCCGGATTTGATTGAGCCGCTGATATCGGCCTTGATCTCCGCCTCGGTGGCCGAACCGACGTAACCGAGCGTCTGAGCCGCCAGCCAGCCCTTCGGATAGGCGCGAACGTAGCGCGAGCCGACCTCGACGCCGGGGAACTGATCGGCGCGCTCGAGGATGTAGTTGCTCTGCCAGCGATTGACATCCGCCTTGGCAACAACCGGGTTGAGGGGATCGCTCTTCCTCTTGTCGATCTCGCGATAGAGCCGCTGCGGCCGGATGTTCAGCACCAAGGCCAGCTTCTTGAGCACGTCGTGGCGGGTCGGCCGAACACCCTTGCCGGGCAACTCTGCGTACCAAACGCGCACCTCGCGGCTGAGTCGATTCGTAACCAGGGCCGTGCCCTTCCGATCGATGATCGCGCCGCGCGGAGCCTGGAGGCGAACCGTTCTGACCTGGTTGTCCTGAGCGATACGCAGGTACTCGTTACCGGTGATGATCTGGAGCGCCCAGAGTCGGACTATCAGCGTCACGAACAGTGCGATGGCGATCGCGCCGAGAATCCCGGCTCGCAGAATCGTCTGCTGGTCGACATGCCACGGCTCGTGGGTGCGCGGATCGCCCGGTACGAAAGAGCCGAAATCTCCGTGCAGATCAGGCAATGACCCTCACCTCGGTGTTGCGTATCTCATCGCCTTGCTTGCCGATCACGCGGCGACAGAGGACATAGACGGGCGCGATCAGGATCAAGTTCAGCACCAGCTCGCCGGGGAGAGCTCCCAGGACAAGTTTTCCGAAGGGCGCCGGTTCGCCGATCAGGAAGCGAACAACAAGCCCTCCCAACTCGTAGAGGCCGGTGATGACGGCAACCGAGAGGAAGGGCGCATGGGCCCGGTCGCGTCCTGTCGTCTCGCCGTAGCGACCCGACCAGAAACCGGCGAGCGTGAGCAGTAGGGAGGTAAGGCCGAGTTGACCGTAGGTTGCGATGTCGTAGCAGAGCCCGGCCGCGAATCCCGCGCTGGTGCCGAAGACCGCGCCGCGCAGCAGCGCAATCGAGACGACTACGACGAGTAGTAGTCCGGCGCTGCCGTGCCCGAGCGAGAGACGGTCAAACCAGCTGCTCTGCAGGATCGCCGTGACGAAGACGATCGCAGCTGTCTTCAGAGTGAGACTCACGAGCTACCGACCTGCCTGTTCTTCGCGATCAGCACGATGACCGCGTCGAGCGATGTTAGATCGACGCTCGGTTCGACCTGAATCTGCTTGACGGGATTGACATCGGTCTGGCTGAAGCTGGTGATTTGCCCAATCGAGACCCCGGCCGGGTAAAGCGAGGAGAGATCCAGCCTGCGCCAGCCCGAGGTGATGATCGAGTCGCCTACTCGGACTTTCTTGTCGAGCTTGACGCCGTCGAGAATCAGCACGTCGCTGCCGGTCGCCGGATGGCGGACGATTCCCTCGACGCCGGTACGTAGATCGCGAGCCGAAGCCGCGAAGCCCGGGTCGCTCACCAGCGTCACCTTGGAGGTCGTCGGGCCAACCTGGGATATCCGCCCGACCAAGCCGTCGCCGACAACGACGGGGTCGTTGAGGCTGATATCGCGATTCTGCCCGGCGGCGATCACGATCGTCTGCTCGAAGGTGCCCGTGGCCGGAGTCATTACCTCTGTGTTCACCTTTCGATAGTCCTGCGGAAAGCGGGGCGAGCGCTCGTAGTTGAGCAGCGACTCCAGCCGCTTCATCTCGACCTCGGCATTTTTCTGCCGCGCCCGTTGCTGACGCAGGTTTTCCAGCTCCTGGTGCAGCTTCTTGTTCTCGTCCTTGGCCCGGAGCAGACCGCGGACCCAGCCGTAGGCGTCCTGGAAAGGCTGAGCAACTCGATCGGCAACCACCTGGAAGGGCTTCGCAACCGTGCTCCCGTAGCCCTGGAAGCGATGCAACGGCCCGTTCGGCGATTCGCGGAAGGAGATCGTAAGGAGCGCCAGCGAGAGCAGCACGAGCACAACGACGACGATTCGACGCCGAATTGTCCTTCGATCCCGAGCCAAAGATGAAGAGGCGGACGGTCGCCGCTCCGCCGAGCCCAGGACCCCGAACCGTGGTGTGCGGTTACGAGGCACGTGGCGAACCATTTTAGAGAGCCGCGCGAACCTAGGCGCCGGTCACGGGCCGGAGGCGCGGGAAGCGCGGGCCCGGTCAGCGCCTGTTGTTTCGCCGCCGCGAGCGCTCACTGCGGTGAATGACGTCGAATTCCTCCAGGCTCTTGCCCGATCCGATCGCGACGCAGGTGAGCGGTGATTCGGCGACATGAACGGGCATGTGCGTCTCGTGCCGGAGCCGTTCGTCGATCCCCGTCAGGAGCGCGCCGCCGCCGGCGAGGACGATGCCCCGGTCCATGATGTCGGCCGCCAGCTCGGGCGGCGTGCGATCGAGCGTGCCTCGAATCGCGTCGATGATCTGGACGACCACCTCGTCGAGCGCCTGACGAACCTCCTCGGAGGAGATGACGACCGTCTTCGGCAGACCGGTGAGCATGTCCCGCCCGCGCACCTCAGCCTGCAGCTCCTCGCGCAGAGGATAGGCCGAGCCGACCTCGAGCTTGAGCTCCTCGGCGGTCTGATGGCCGATCAGGAGCTTGAACTCGCGCTTCAGGTAGTTGACGATCGCGTCGTCCATCTCGTCGCCGCCCAGGCGCAGGCTCTGCGAGACGACGATCCCGCCCAGCGAGATGATCGCCACCTCACTAGTGCCGCCACCGATGTCCACGATCATGTTTCCGGCCGGCTCGGCGACGGGTAGCCCGGCACCGATCGCGGCCGCCATCGGCTCCTCGATTAGATAGGCCCGGCGCGCACCGGCGGTGAGCGTTGCCTCCTCGACGGCGCGCTTCTCTACGCCGGTCACGCCGCTCGGCACACAAACGACGACCCGCGGATGGGCAAAGCGATTCTGGTGCACCTTCTGGATGAAGTGGCGCAGCATGGTCTCGGTCACCTCAAAGTCGGCAATCACGCCGTCCTTGAGCGGGCGAATAGCCGAGATCGTCCCCGGGGTGCGACCGAGCATGCGCTTGGCCTCGACGCCGACTGCGTGCACCTCGCCCGTGCGCTGGTCGATTGCGACCACCGAGGGCTCGGAAAGGACAATGCCACGACCTCGTACGTAGACGAGTGTGTTAGCCGTCCCAAGGTCGACGGCCATGTCGCGGCCTCCAAAGCCGCCAATCGAGCTGAAAATGCCCATAGCGACGTGCGAGTCTAGCTGTTTTGGCGTTTCCGGGACGGCTTCGGCCGTTCCCCGGCACGCCTAACCGAGCCCGTAAACGCCTGGAAAACGCCGCGCGAGGAGGTCCACGAGCAGCGCCGCCGGGAGACCAACCACGTTCAGGTAGTCACCGTCGATGCGAGCGACATGACGCGCGCCGAGGCCCTGGATAGCATAGGCGCCGGCCCGTCCACGCCACTCGTCGCCTGCCAGATAGGCATCGATCTCGCCCGCACTGAGACGGCGAAAGGTCACGCTCGTCGTCTCGTGCTCGAGCTCCTCCCAACCAGTGGCGATCAGGCAGAGGCCCGAGATCACCTCGTGCGTTCGTCCCGCCAGGCGAGTCAGCATGGCCCGCGCCTCGCTCTCGTCCGCCGGCTTACCGAAAATCTGCCCGTCCAGCAAGACGGCCGTATCAACGCCCAGTACCGGGCGCTGCGCCGCTTCGCCAACCAGCGAGCGCGCCTTACCGAGAGCGTGCGCACGCACCAGTTCGATCGGATCGGCCCCGGGCGCGTCCTGCTCGTCGTAGCGAGGCCGGGCGACCTCGAAGGGAATTCCGAGTTGACTGAGAATTGCGCGCCGCTGCGGCGAGGTTGAGGCAAGTAGCAGCGGAGTGGGCGCGCCGCCGCTCACAGCTTCCGCGCGACCCAGATCTCCTCGGCCGGCCAACTCTGAGCCCACTCGGGAGTGACGAAATCCCAGAGAGGATTTGCGACCGCTCCTTCAGGCGCATACAGCTCCACTAGGCGCTCGACTACGAAGCCGTTCCCATGAAGCAGATCGATCCAATGCCCGTGTGCCAGCTGGAACTCGGTGCCCTCGCCGGCATCTTCCATCCAATCGATGCGGTACAGACCGGGCTGCGGCCGTACGAGATTCTGCTGAACGAGCCCCTTCTCGTCACTACAGAGCACCAGCAGGGTCGAGTTGCGCAGTAAGATCAGTAGGCCTCCCGGCCGCAGAAGCCGCTTTGCTTCGGGCACCCACTTGTAGGGGTCGCACCAGGTGCTGGCTCCGTACTCCGAAAGCGCTAGATCAAAAGAACCGTCCGGAAGCGGGACATCCTCGGCGCTCGCCTCAAACAGCGGGAACTCGAGCTCGAACTCGCGCTCGAAGCTGCGGGCCCGCTCGAGCTGATCGTGGTTCACGTCGACTCCGACCACCCTTGCGCCTCGCCTGGCCAGCCAGGCCGAGAGGTACGCCGTCCCGCAGCCGAGCTCGATCACATCGGTCTCGTAGAGCCCGGGCAGCACTTGAATGTCATTCTCCGGTACGCGGAAAAGGCCCCAGCAGATGTCTTCTGTGGTCCACTGCTCGCGGCCCCATCCCTCCTGATCGCGGCCGTAGGTCGACCAGAGGGTCATGTTGTGCGCCGCGTAATCAGGCAGATCAGACGGTTTCATAGTTCGTCACTCGAACCAAAGTGCCAACTCCCGCGCGGCCGATTCGGGCGAGTCCGAACCGTGCACGAGGTTGTCGGGCATTGAGAGCCCCAGGTCACCACGGATCGTTCCCGGAGCCGCCTTCGCCGGATCGGTAGCGCCCATGGTCGCGCGTACGACGGTCACCGCCGACTCGCCCTCAACGATCAGGGCGAGCGTCGGGCCGGAGGTGATGAAGGAGACGAGCCCTGCGAAGAAGTCCTTTCCGCGATGCTCGGCGTAGTGGGCGCCGGCCAGTTCCTCGTCGACCTGCAGCAACTTGGCGCCGCGAAGCATCAGGCCTCTGCGTTCCAGGCGCGCAATAATTTCACCGCTAAGGCCACGCCTGACCGCGTCGGGCTTAACGAGCACGAGTGTGCGCTCAATAGCCATCAAGCCGCAAGTCTAGTTAAGCGACCTAAAGGAGAGCTTCGATTGCGGTAGTTTCACCCAGCTGAGGGAGAGATTCGTCGTCTCGTATAGCCCAAGCGAGTCAGTAGAACGACCGATCAGCGTGAGCGACGCAGATTCGGCGGCCGCTCCCAGGTGTCGTCGGCGACCGCTTCTTGCGGCGCAACCGGAGCCTCGCAGTAGGGGCAGATCTGCCAGAGCGGCTCAAGCGGTACCTTGCAGCGCACACAGGGCTGTTTGAGGCGTGTGGTGCAAACGGGGCAGACGAGATAGGTGGAGTCGATATCGACCTGGCAAACCGGGCAGCGAGTCACACGCTTGCCAAGACGCGCCTCCATCTCCTTGATCTCCAGCTCACGCTCGTGCACTTCATCAAGGTACTCAGGCGGTCTGAAGAGCATGTAGAT
>DATCCQ010000245.1:0-12803 GCA_036511185.1 Gaiellaceae bacterium | reverse complement strand
ATTCGAAGTCGAAGTGACGCGTGCGCCTGGCCGAGCGGGCGGCACGAGTGAGAACGACGCGGAGCACATCGGCCTGTTCGCAGCCGGCGATCTGCTCGCGGAAGGAGAGAAGCTCGTCCAGCGCCTTGAGCGCGTACCAGTCGCTCAGATACGAAGAACAGGCGCGACCTCGCTTCGGCGCTTCCTGCGCATCGATCCCGGCTACGACGCTCCTGATCTCGTGCTCCAGCGCGAAGAGGTCGTAGCGACTCGTCTTGACCTGCATCAGCAGGCAGTTGAAGGCCGCGATGTCAATTCCGGTCGCATTCAGATCGCTCTCGAGTGCCTGCACGAGCGTCGTACCCGAGCCCGCGAAGGGGTCGAGGACGTGTTCGCCGGGCCGGAAGTAGCGATCGATCACAACCTCGACCAGTTGGGGAATGAATTTGCCCAGATAGGGATGAAGGCGATGAACGTGCTTCGTCCGCTCCCGCTCGGGAAGATCGCGCTCCGACCAGGACAAATCTAGGTCGAGCTCGCTGTAGAGAGCTTCCTGGGTGAGCGCCATCGCCCGCCTCGATTCGACGCGGGCGCCGTATAGCCCTGCCTGGCAGCCTTGGGCGCTCGATCGTGGTACGGGCGCCGCTACGACACAGCAGACGACGGTCGGCTCTTCTTACGGCGCGACTGCTTCTGGCCTTTGCTCCAGAGCGCGAGCCACTTCGCCAGCTCCTTCGGCGGTACGGGTCGAGTGAGCAGGTAGCCCTGAGCTACATCGCAACCGAGCTCGACCAGGCGATCCCAAACCTCTTCGGTCTCCACTCCCTCTGCGACGACCTGCAGGCCCAGATTGCGGCCGAGATCGATTGTGGAGCGGACGATCGTCTCGTCGGGGGCGCGGCTCGTCATGTTGAGGACGAAGGAGCGGTCGATCTTGATCTCGCTGACCGGAAGGTCGCGCAGGTAAGCGAGCGAGGAGTAGCCCGTGCCGTAGTCGTCGATCGATATACGCACGCCCATCGCATCCAGCCGCTCGAAGACGATTTTGGCTCGGAACGGATCGTTGAGCATCGTCGACTCGGTGACTTCGAGCTCGAGCCAGGACGGGTCGGCGCCGTGCTTCTCGAGCGCCGCGGCCACATCGTCGGGGAAGCTCAGGTCGAGCATGTTGCGCCGTCCAACGTTGACCGAAACGGCAAGCTCTATGCCCTTCTTGTGCCAGCTGCACACCTGTCGCAGGGCTTCGTCGAGTACGTAGAGCGTGAGCGGCTTCATCAGCCCCGTCTCCTCCGCGCTGGGGATGAACTCGTCCGGCATCAGCAGCCCGCGCTCCGGATGCATCCAGCGCACGAGAGCCTCGACACCTTCGACCTTACCCTCCGAGAAGCTTGCCTTCGGCTGGTAGTAGAGGACGAGCTCGTGCTCGTCGATCGCGCGCCGCAGCTCGCCGATGAGCGTCAACTGCACACGATCGTGGGTGTCCGTGGCGCGCTCGTAGAAGCTATAGGCGCGGTTCTCCTGCTTCGCCTTGTACATCGCTACGTCGGTGTACTTCATGAGATCCTCGGCTCCGACGGCGTTGTCGGGGTAGAACGCGACGCCGATCGAGCCCTCGACCGCGAGCGGCAGACCGTCGATCTCGATCGGCTTCTCGATCGCAGCCTGGAGCTTCTCGAGCAGCGGCACGATCTCCGACTTCTCGGTCTGCTTCGGCAGCAGTATCCCGAACTCGTCGCCGCCGAGACGCGCGACGGTGTCGCTTGCGCGTAGGCAAGACTCGAGCCGATGGGCGACCTCGCGCAGGACGTGGTCGCCGGCAGCGTGGCCGAGGGTGTCGTTGACCTCCTTGAAGCGATCGAGATCGAGGAGCAGCAATACGATGCGGCCGCCCTCGCGCTCGGCGGTCAGGAGCGTCTGCTCGACACGGTCGCGGAATAGCGTTCGGTTCGGAAGCCCCGTGAGAGCATCGTGGAGCGCCTGGTACTCGGACTTTTCCGCGTGCAGGCGCAGCTCTTCCTCGGCGTGCTTGCGCTCGGTGACGTTCTCGATCATGTAGATCGCAAACTGCGGCTCTCCTTCCTGCGAGCGCACGACCGAGACCGCGAGGCCGCCCCAGACGAGATCGCCGTTCTGGTGGCGGTACCTGAGCTCGACGCGGCGGTTTTCCGACTCGCCGCTCATAACGGATCCGAAGTGCTCGCTCGACGAGACCGCGTCCTCGTCGTCGACGAGCGCGTCAACCGAGAGGCCGACCAGTTCCGGCGACGTGTATCCGAGCATCTCCGTTACAGCCGGGTTGCCGTCGATGATCGTGCCGTCGGGATCGATCATGAGGATACTGATCGCCGCATCCTGGTACATAGCTCCAAACTTGGCTAGGGCTTCGACTTGCTCGTGCTTCGCCTCGAACTCCGCCGCGTGGCTCAGCGCCGCCGAGATAACGACGGCGAGCAGGCGCAGAGAATCGACATCCTTCTCGGCAAAGCTATGCGTGCGCTTGGCAACCACCAGGAGTAGACCGACCGTTTTCTGGCCGTGTTGGAGCGGAACGCAGACCAGGGAACGTGCTCCTCCCCGTTCGATGAGCCGCCGCTCTACCGACTCCGCCAGCTTCGAGTCCGCCTGCAAGTCGTCCAGGCGCTGGGCCACGCCCTCCGCCAGCCACTTCGAGAAGATGCCGGACGCGATTGGGATGTGGATGCCCTCCTGGCTCGAGGCGATCCCGCTCGCCGCGCGTACGACCAGGTCTTCTCCATCCACGAGCAGCGCCGCCGCGCCGTCGCCCCGCGCCAGCTCCTGCGTTCGCGCCACCACGAGGCCGAGGAGGGCATCCAGATCGAGGTCGGACATCGCGACATCGCGCTGCGTCGCCATCACCGCCGCCATTCGTTCCTGGTTCTCCTGGATAGCCATCTCGGCCCGCTTGCGCTTCGTGATGTCCCGCGAGATGCCGTAGGTGCCGATGATCTTGCCCTTTTCGTCGCGCAGCGGCAGCTTCGTCGTCGAGACCCAGGCCTCGCGGCCGTCCTCCCAGGTTTCCTTCTCCTCGAGGTCGACGAGCGGCTCGCCAGTGCGGATGATGCGCTGCTCGTCCTCGTAGGCGGGGCGGGCATGCTCCTCCGAGAAGAAGTCGAAGTCGGTCTTGCCGATCACCTCTGCCGGGCTACTCACACCAAACTTCACGGCCTGCGTGTTCGAGACCCTGATGAAGCCGCTCGCTCGATCCTTGAAGTAGACCTGGTCGGCGGTCGTCTCCAGGAACGTCTTCAGCAGATGGCGCTCTTGGGCAAAGGCCTCCTCCAGACGCCGGTGCTCGCTCAGATCGAGAATCGTCGCGTCGCGCCAGAGCGCGGAGCCGTCCGCTTCGTAGACCCCTTGGCCACTCTCGTGCACCCAGTGGTAGTCGCCCGAGGCATGCAGCAGGCGGAAGTTCACCGAGTACTGCTCGTGCGCCTGAACGGCGTTGGCGATAGCCTGCTCGACCATCTGGCGGTCGTCCGGATGAACCAGCTCCTTCAAGCTGACCCTTCCTTCGACGAAATCGCTCGTCATATGGCCCGTGAGGTCCTCGACCTGCTGCGAGATGAAGTCGATCACTCCCCGGTCGGGCCAGCTCGAGCGATAGATCGTCCCCGGGACCGTCGAGACCAGGCTGCGGAGCTTCTCCTCGCTCGCGCGCAGCGCGGCTGCCGTCTCCTTCCGCTCGGTGATGTCGAGCAGGTAGCCCTGCACGTATTCGGCGCCGCCGGATTTCTGCACGGGGATGCGCTCGTCGATGACCCAGACAGGGCGACCGTCGGCGGCGACCAGCCGGTACTCGCGCAGACCCGGCGAGAACTGGTTCTTCCGTGAAGACGGCCAAGCAAGGCTCGCGTCCTCCGGATGGACGTTGCCGGTGAGCCAGTCGGTGCCGGCGGTGAGCCAGTGCTCGCGCTCCAACCCGAGCATCAACTCGATCTGTGGGCTGACATAGAGGAGCTCTCCATCGAGCGTCAGGATGTAGGTGACGACGGGCAGGTTCTCGATCAGCGCCTGCCACGACTCGCCGTCGAGATCAAGCTCCGTCGCCTCGGGCGGCTCACCCGGGCGCACGCTGGCCCCGTAGGCTAGCGCGAGTATCCCGCATCGAGCGAGCATGAAGGCCGCCGCAGATAGCCGGCCGGGGATGTGGGAACCCCGTGGGCTCATTTTCGCTTCATCGGCTTTACCTCCGCCGCTGATATCCCCCTGAAGAGGGAGGACGGCGGCGAGATCGCTCCCTGCAACTGGGCTCAGGAGCGAGCTTCGAACTCGCGGGACTAAGAGGACTAAGAGTTCTACCGTTTCGGACTAGAGGGCTAGAAACTCGAGCGCCCCTGGGCTGCCGTTGGGCAGCCTGGCGTCTTCCCAGGCCTTTGCGACGGCCTCGCCGAGGCGCGCGCAACGTTCGAGGCTGGCCTCTGAGAAGTTGCCGCAGACGACACCGCAACCGGCGCCGGGCCCCTCCGCCCCGGCCAGCAGCTGCTCCACCTCTTGCTCGGACTGGCCGGCCGCGGCGACGAGCATCAGATCGCCGCACCAGACGCTGGTTCCGGCCTCGCGGGCGTACTCGCGCAGCACTCCCATCGGGTAAGTGCGCTGCTCGGGCGTGTCGTAGCCGTACCAGTAGAGAACCTTGAAGTCATCCTCGATCAGCCCGGCGGCCAGCTCCAGCGCCGAGATTCCGCCGGCGATCTCGAAAGGCTGGAAGGGGTCGATCGTGACGACGATGTCTTTCGCCTCATCCTTCAGCTTGCGGGCTTCCTCCACCACCGTCGTCATCCCGTCGGCCTCGCGCACAACCTCTTTCTCGCTCAGCCCCAACTCGGCGGCGGCGGCGCTCAGGCTGGCCACGCTGTCGGGATCGAGGTCGCAAAGCAGGTACTCGGCAGCCTGGCCCAACATCCGCATCGCCAGCAAGGCCGAGCCCGGGAAGTTGGCCGGCGCGCCTCCGTCAGCGGCGAGTCGGCGCAACTCGGCGGCGTAGCGCGACTCGGCCAGCTCGAAAACGCTGCCGGCACGCTCGATGAAGCGATAGACGCCGTAGTCGCGGTCGGGCGAGTGGGTCAACGGATAGGAGGCCGAGCCGGCGTGCGTCTCCCAGTAACGTTTCGGTGGCTCGAGCGCGAGCAGCTCGGCGAGCGCCAGATGCTTCCAGACATCGCCGATGTTTCCGTAGTAGCGATTCATTACCCGGTCACGCTAACAGCGATCGTGCAGTCGCGCCGCCCCGTCCACCCCGACAGACTAGCCACAACGTGAGCGGTCTCATATGATCGATTCGTGCGCCGCTTCGCATTGTTAACGCTCGCGCTCGCAGTCACGTTCTTGCTCGTCGCGAGCGCGGCCGCAAGCGGGCGAGCGACCGTCGTTCACCACTTCGTTGCCTTCGAGGGGGGAAATCTCGCCAGCGGTCTTCAGCTGGGCAAGAGCGCACGCGGCTACTGCTGGGAGGGCTCGATCGCCGATGGGCGCAGCGATGCCTGGCGCTGTTTCCGTGGCAATTTCATCCTTGACCCCTGTTTCTCGAACGGACGCTCTTCTCAACCGTACGTTGTCTGCCCAGCGGCGCCGTGGAGCACCCGTGTCACGCTGCTTCGATTGACCAAACCGCTCCCGCTCTCGAACGGCAATAAGGGCAGCCGAGCGGCAACGTGGCCCTGGGGAATCGTCACCTCGAACCGGCAGCGATGCCTCGCAGCGACCGGCGCGACCAGCTCGATCGCCGGCCAGTGGATCAGCTACTACTGCAGGAGCGGCGGCAGCCTGCTCGGAAAGCCGAATCGACACGCGCCTACCTGGACGATCTTCTTCGCGGCCAAGGGCTCACACCATCTGACCCGGGTCGCGATCAGCGACGCGTGGTCGTAGGCGCTCCGGCTTCGAGCTAGAAGGCGTTTTCGACTCGCTCCAGGGCTCGACCGCGCACGGCGATTACGTCGAAGCGAACGATCTGCTCGTGCGACGGTTGCGCGGCCAGCCAGGCCTCGGCGGCGCGGCGCAGGCGCGCCTGCTTGCGCTCGTCGACCATTTCGAGTGGATCGCCGTAGCTCTCCCCCGTCTTCTCCTTGACCTCGCAGAAGACGACGGTGCCGCAGCGCCCGCAGAGCAGATCGACCTCTACGCCCGCCAGGCGGATATTCGAGCCGAGGATCCTGTAGCCGCGCAGGCGGTAGTGGCGACGGGCGCGGCGCTCGGCCCGCGCGCCCGGGAGCCCGATCGCCCTCACCGCAAGGTCACGCGCTGCGCTCGTAGCAGGCGGCCCGGAAAGAGAGGCGGTGGACGGCACAGGGGCCGTGCTCGCGCACGGCGGCGGCGTGGGCACCGGTGATGTAGCCGACGTGTGCGGCGAAGCCGTAAACGGGATAGAGGGCATCGATCCGCCGCATCATCCGGTCGCGCACGACCTTGGCCACGATCGAGGCGCAGGCGATGGCCGCGCTCTTCGCATCACCGCCTACGACCGCGACATGCGGCGGCGCCTGCGGCCCGAGCGAGAAGCCGTCGACCAGACAGACCTCTGCGAGCGGGGCGCAGCCCGCGAGAGCTCGCTCGAGCGCCCACAGGTTGCTCTTGTGCAGCCCACAGCGGTCGATCTCCCCGGCCGGAACGGTCTCCACGACCACCAACTCGCTCAGCCCGAGCACGGCCGTCAGAAGCCGCTCACGCACCAGCGGACTGCACTGCTTGGAGTCGCGCAGCTCGGTCAGAGCATGCGCTCCTGAGCCGCGTAGCCGCTCCAGATCGAGAACCACCGCGGCAGCACTGAGTGGTCCGGCCAGCGAGCCCCTCCCCGCTTCATCCGCGCCGGCAACAAAGCGGGCGCCGAACTCGCGGTCGTGCTGAATCAGCTTCGTAGCGAGATCCGCGCTCACGGCGCGAGAATAGCGCGGGCATCGGCCCGACTATCCGAACTGAGAGCGAAAGTCACTCTCCTGTTACGAAGGCCGCCGGCGAACCGCTACTTCGAACCTCTAACGGAATAAAGACCCGCCGACTGGGTGCGATCGGTGGATGCGATGCTAGGGAGTTCGGCTGGGGGCGGAGGGCCGCCGGAAGAGTACGAGATCGTGGTGCGAGGCTAGGACGCAAGGAGCATTCGTATCGGTCGTAGATACGGATGCGACCGAGGACAACGTCCTCGCACCGCGAGATCGTGCCCGTCTGGTGGTTCTCTGTTTCCAGCCGAGCTCCGAAGCAGGGAGCGCTCCTATCGACAGAGATACGGGCGCGACTGAGGACGCGGCTCGGAGAGCCGACGCAGCGCGCCGCCGAGCGCGGTCAGGCGGTGGAGTGCTTCGTTTTGTTAGAGGTTCTTAGGGCCTATCCCAGTACGGCGGCGCGGCCGAGGGGGTCGAGGCGTGGATGCCTGGGGCCGCACGGGCTGCGAAAGCGCACTGGGAGTGCGGCGAGCGGATTGGGTGGTTCCTGGCGCCACGAATCGGCCGCATCGGTCGTGTGGGCCTACCGGGATAGGCCCTTAGGGTCGCCGGCCGGCTCAGAGTCATCGGTCGACTCTGCGCTCTCCGGCGCTACGACTTCGGGCTCGGCGCTCTCTGCCGGCTCGACTGCCTCGGGCTCTACGACTTCGGGCTCTACGACTTCGGGCTCAACTGCCTCGGGCTCCAGGCCCTCCGGCTCCAGCGTCTCCGGCGTCGCTGCCAGCGCTCCCTTTTTCGCCTTTCCAGGCTGCTCGCGCTTGGCGCGGACGCGCGCCTTCTTGCCGACCTTAGCGCGCAGGTAGTAGAGCTTGGCCCGGTTGACATCGCCGATCGAGACGACCTCGATCTTGTTGATCTTCGGTGAGTGGACCGGGAAGGTGCGCTCGACGCCCACTCCGAAGGAGGTCTTGCGCACGGTGAAGGTCTCGCGCACACCGGCGCCCTGGCGCTTGATCACGATGCCCTCGAAGACCTGAATGCGCTGACGCTGGCCCTCGATCACCTTGAAGTGCACGCGCACAGTGTCGCCCGCCTTGAACTGCGGTAAATCGGGGCGCAGCTGACGCTGCTCGATCTGCTCGATGATCTTGTTCATGACTGAAAAGAGGTCGGACTGGTAGCCGGCGACAATCGTAGCGAAAAGGCGCGACCGGGCGGACAGACGAGCGTAAGCGAGCTGCGAGAACCTATCCCGATAGGAATGCGTGACCGAGGTGGTCGAGGCGTGGATGCCAGGCGTCGAACGGGCCGCGAAGGCGCACTGGTAGTGCGGTGAGGGGTTCGGGCGGCGGCTGGCGCCGCGAATCGGCCGTATCGGTCGTGCAGGCCTAGCGGGATAGGGTCTAGTTGAACGAGATCCGGTTCGGCGGCCAGTAGCTCATGAAGACCGGCCCGACCAGATCCTTGCGCGGCACCGGCCCCCAATCACGTGAATCACAGGAGGCGACGCGGTTGTCGCCCATGAAGAAATACCACCCCTTCGGTATCTGCCAGACGCCGCTGCGCTCGTCGCGCCGGCTAGCCAGCACGTAGGGCTCCTTCAACTTCTTGCCGTTGACGTAGATGAAGCCGTGTTTCTCGTTGATCGTGTCGCCGGGCAGCCCGATCAGGCGCTTGACCAGCACCTTGGTGTCGAGGCCATGGCAGATCTCCGCGGCGACCGACGGCGCCTTGAAGACGACGATCTCTTTTCTGTGCGGGCTGCGGAATCTGTAGATGAAGCGGTTCACGAGCACGCGATCGGAGAAGTTCACGCCGAAGAAGCCGGTTCCCAGGCACCTGCTCGGGGAAGCGAGGCTGGACTGCGACGAGGAGCCGGACTGCGTCTGGCTGGGCTGCAGCGACGAGGTGGGAGAGGACGGCTTGCTCCCCGGCTGCGCGCAGTGCAAGGTCGGCTCCATCGAGGGGGTCGGGATCGCATAGGGCGTAACGACCCAGGCGCGTAGAGCGAGCACAAAAGCCACCGCTATGGCAATGCCTATCAGCCAATCGGCGAGCAATCGCGCCCGCTTGGGAAGCCGTTGCAGGAGGCGGTCGAGCGGGTTCTTTTCCATCGCATAGAGCCTATCCCGCAAAGGAGGCGCAGGCGAGGTGGTCGATACGTGGATGCCGGCGGTCGCACGGGCCGCGAAGCGGTCGCATCGGTCCTGCGCACCTAGCGAGATAGGTGCTTAGTGCAGGGAGAGCCGATTGGGCGGCCAGTAGGTCATGAAGACCTTGCCGATCAGGTTCGACCGCGATACCGTGCCCCAATCGCGCGAGTCACAAGACGCGCTGCGGTTGTCGCCCATGAAGAAGTACTGGCCCTTTGGTACGCGCCAGGTGCCGTCGCGCAAATCGCGCCGTGCCGGCTGGATGTATTTTTCGATCAGTTTCCTGCCGTCGATATAGATGTAACCGCTCGTCTCCTTGATCTTCTCGCCGGGGAGCCCGATCAGGCGCTTGACGAAGACGGCGCTTCCCGTGCTGCCGGAACAAACTTCCCGTGCCCGCTTGGGCGTCTTGAAGACGATGATCTCGCCGCGCTTGGGCTCGCGGAAGTGGTAGGTGACGCGATCGGCGAGCACCCGGTCGGAAAACTTGGCCTCGCAGCCGGGGCTCGGCCTGGCGCAGTGCAGCGTCGGCTCCATCGAGGAGGTCGGGATGCGGTAGGGATTGATGACCCAGGCCTTGATCGCAAGCACGATCGCGATCGCGCCGACGATTGTCAGAGTCCAGTCGAGTGCGACTCTCATTGGTCTCGGTAGACGTCCAAAGAGGCGATCTATCGGGTTTCTCACTTGGCGCTCCTGACTCGGCTCTGGTCGCGGCGCCAGCTGTCGATGCGGGCGTGGTTGCCAGAGAGCAGAACCTCGGGCACCTTCCAGCCGCGGAACTCGGCCGGACGCGTGTATTGCGGGTACTCTAGCCCGCCGTCAAGCTCTTTGGAGAAGCTCTCGATCAAGCCCGACTCCTCGCTTCCCAGCGCGCCCGGAAGTCGGCGCACGACCGCGTCGACGAGCGCCATGGCCGGAATTTCGCCGCCGGAGAGCACGTAGGGGCCGATCGAGACCAGGTCGGTGCACATGTGCTCGAGGATGCGCTCGTCGAAGCCCTCGAAGCGAGAGGAGAGAAGAGTCAGGCTCTCTTCGACGGCCAGCTCCTCGACCAGGGCCTGGTCGAGCTGCCGCCCCTGCGGCGTCAGCGCGATCATCCGGCGCCTGGGAATGCCGCCGTAGACGGCGTCGAGAGCAGCCGCCACGACGTCTACCCGCAGCACCATGCCGGCGCCGCCGCCGTAGGGCTCGTCGTCGACCTGGCGGGCACTCAGCGGAGTCGTCTCGCGGTAGTTGAAGACACGCAGCTCCAGCGCCCGTCCGAGCACCGCCGCGAGCGGTCGCCGCTCGCACATCCATTCGAATGCCGACGGAATGAGCGTGAAGATGTCGATCTGCAAGGGATCTACTCTCGCGGGCGCTAGTTCGGCTCTACGAAACCGCTGTGCGCAACGATACGTGCAGCTGCGAGATCGACGAGCGAGATGCAGTCCTCGACTAGCGGTAGTGCCAGACCTGAATCGAGCTCCAGCACATCGTTGGCGACGCCCGGAACGACATCCTTGACGCGTCCGAGCTTGCGCCCGCCCTCTTCGACGACCTCCAGGCCGACGAGCTCGAAGGCGTAGTAGGTGTCCTCGGGCAGCGGCGGCAGCTGCGAGCGTGGGATCTCAAGCTCGGCGCCACGCTCGACCTCGCAGTCGAGCCGGATCACGGGGCGCCCGCCCGAGTGCTTGGACTCCACGACGGTGGCCGTGGCGCCGTTCACCAGCATCGTCGCGCCGACGATGAAGCGGTCTGGATCCTCGCTCGCGCGCTCGACGAAGAAGGCGCCCTTGAGTCCGTGCGGCTTACCGACGCGCCCTATCGAGACGAGCTGGGGATCCTTACTCGGCAATCTCGAGCAGGTATCGCTTTCCCTCGCGCGCGCCGCCGGCGCGTACGAGCGTGCGCAGAGAGCGGATGATCCGGCCCTGGCGCCCGATCACCTTGCCTCGGTCGTCCTCCGCGACGGTGAGCCGAAGCACGGCGTCGCCGTCGCGTTCCAGCTCCTCGACCGAGACGGCACCGGGATCTGCAACGAACCGGCGCACAACCTCGAGCAGGAACTCAGCCAAGAAGGCCCTTCGCTTTGAGCAGGCGGCTGACGGGCGCGCTGGGCTGTACTCCCTTGCTCAGCCATTCCTTTACCTTGGTCTCGTCGAACTCGATCAGCGAGGGCTCTGAGCGCGGGTTGTAACGGCCCACGATCTCGATGAAGCGGCCGTCGCGCGGCGAGCGCGAGTCGGTGACCACGACGCGATAGATCGGGTTCTTTTTCGACCCAACCCGCGTCAGTCTCATCTTTACCATCTAGTTAGATCCTTTCTGGGCGGAGCGGCTTCGCTGCGCCGTCTTTCTGATAGTTCCGGAAAACTCGGGCAAACCTTAGCGGCGGCGGCGCTTTTTGCGCGCCTTAGTTGACTTTCTCACGGGCCCGGCGGAGCCAATCTGCCCCGGCAGACGCATTTTCCCGCCCGCGTTCACCTGCTTCAGCATCCGCTCCATTTGACGCCGCATCTCGAGCACCTGGTTCACCTGCTGCACCGTGGTGCCGCTACCGCGCGAGATGCGCGCCCGCCGCTTGCCGTCGATGATCTCGGGCCGGCGCCGCTCCTCGGGCGTCATCGAGAGGACGACGGCCTCGACCCGCACCAGCTGCTTCTCGTCCACGTCGACGTCCTTGAGCTGGCTGCCGAGGCCGGGGATCATGCCGAGTAGCCCCTTCATCGAGCCCATCCGCCGCATCATCTTGTACGAGCGGAGGAAGTCCTCAAACGAGAAGCGGCCCTTGAGCATGCGCTCCTCCATCTCGGCCTGCTCGTCTACGGCGACGGCCTGCTCGGCGCGCTCGATCAACGAGAGGACGTCGCCCATGCCGAGGATGCGCGAGGCCATCCGCTCGGGATGGAAGAGCTCGAGCTGATCGAGCTTCTCGCCCACCGAGACGAACTTGATCGGCTTGCCGGTGACGGCCTTGACCGAGAGCGCCGCGCCGCCGCGGGCATCGCCGTCGAGCTTGCTCATCACGACGCCGTCGAAGTCGACGCGCTCGGCGAAAGCCTGGGCCACGTTGACCGCCTCTTGGCCCGTCATCGAATCGAGCACGAGCAAGACGTTGTGTGGCTTGACGGCATCTCTGACCGCGGCCAGCTGGCTCATCATCTCCACGTCCACGTGCAGGCGGCCGGCGGTATCGACGATCGCCACGTCGCAGCCCTGGCGCACGCACTGCTCAATTCCCTCGCGCGCGACGGCGACCGGATCGCTCGTGTCGCGGCGGGTGTAGACGGGAACCTGGATCTGCGCGCCGAGTTGCTCGAGCTGGTCGATCGCGGCCGGGCGCTGTAGATCGCAGGCGACAAGAAAGGCCTTTTTCTTCTCCTTGCGCAGGAAGAGCGCCAGCTTGGCCGCGGCCGTCGTCTTGCCCGAGCCCTGCAGGCCGGCGAGCAGGATCACCGTCGGCGCCCGTGAAGCGAAGGCCAGGTCGGAGGCGCCGGCGCCCATCAGCGCCGTCAGTTCCTCGTGCACGATCTTCACCACCTGCTGCCCGGGCGTGACGCTCTTCAGCACGTCCTGCCCCAGTGCCCGCACCCTCACCTGAGCCACGAACTGCTTGACGACGTTGAAGTTGACGTCGGCTTCGAGCAGCGCCAGCCGGATCTCGCGCATCGCGCGTGAGATCGCTTCCTCGTCGAGCGTGCCGCGCTTGCGCAGGTCGCCGAGGATGCCTTGAAGCCTGTCGGAGAGCGAGTCGAGCATCGCGGCTCAGTGTACTGGCGAGGCTTTT
>DATCCQ010000244.1:0-3579 GCA_036511185.1 Gaiellaceae bacterium | reverse complement strand
ACCGAGTGCTCGGGCCGATCCGAGCGTTGCCAGCTCGAGCGCGCGCGTCGCGGTAAGCACCTGCGGGTTGCGCTCGCGCGCGCGGGCGAAGATAACGGCGGAGCGAAGCTCCTCGAACATGTCGAAAGAGGGCGTCGAGGCGGGGCTGTCAGTTCCGATTCCCACGCGAAGACCTGCCGCCAGAAGGCTCGTCAGCGGGGCTATCCCGCAGCCCAGATAGCCGTTCGAGCGTGGGCAATGCGCAACCGCAACGTCGAGCGTGGCCAGCAACTCGATTTCCTCGGGCTCGAGATCGACGCAGTGCGCGGCGACCGTCTCTGTGCCGATGGCTTTCGCGCGGGCGAGCGCTCGAACTCCGGTCTCGCCGATCGGAGGAAGGAGCTGCTTGCCCATCGCCTTGAGCGGCCCCTCGCCGCGCGTCAACCAGGCTCGCTCGTCAACGCTCTCAGCGAGGTGCGTAACTACCGGCAGGCCCAGCTCCCTGACGGCCGCGTAGACCTCGGCCGAGACGGTGTAGGGCGCGTGGGGTGAGATGCCGAGCCGGACTTTGTCGGAGAGCGCCGGCTGGGCAACTGCCCGCAGCTGCTCGAAGTGCTCGAGCGCCAGCTCAGGATCGGCTCCGAATACCTCCAGCCCGACTATCGCCTTCAGGCCCAGATCGGCGCAAGCCTGCGGCGAAGCGGCGCTGTAGCTGGCATCCATCACGGTCGTGATCCCGGATGCCAGGCACTCGGCGGCGCCCAGGCGCGCCAGCGAAACGATCTCCTCGAAGGAAAGCGCCAACTTGCGCTGCAGGTGCAGCGCGATCCAGCCGCCGAAGTCGAGCCCGTCGCCGAAGCCCGTGTAGGAGGCGTACTCGAGGTGGGCGTGTGCGTTTACGAAGCCCGGAAAGATCGCGGCGCCCGCGAAGTGGCGGCCTGCGCCCAATTCGGCGCTGCTACCCACACGCGTGATGCGCCCGTCCTCGAAAGCCACGGCGCCGTTCTTGATCGGCTCCGCTTCAATCGGGAGCAACCAGTCGGCCGAGTAGATCGTCTCCACAGCGAAGGCGATGCTAACAGTGGTTGTCTAGACTGCGTGGCTCTTCGGCTGAGCCGACGGGTCTCCTTGACATGGATCGCAACACGCTCATCACGCGCAGGAGCAAAGAGCACTATTAGCGACGACCCGGTTCAGGCGATTCGCATCGAGCCGGCGGCGAGCAGCGACGCCGAAACTCTGGCGTCAATTTCGCGCCGCGCCTTCGAGCATGACGTCAACTACGGGGCGCCCGGCCCCGGCGGTCCTCCCGGCTACGACTCGCCGGCCTGGCAGCGACAGATGATGAAGCGAGGCCGCTTCTTCAAGGTGCTGGAGGCGGATCGAGTCATCGGCGGCTTCGTTCTCTTCCGGCTCGGGGCGCGAACGGTGGAGCTCGGCCGCGCTTTCCTCGAGCCCGAGCTCCAGAACCGGGGAATCGGCCGCGAGTTGCTCTCCTTCGCGGAAGAAGTCTTCCCCGAGACGAGGCGATTCGTTCTGGACACCCCTAGCTGGAATCTCAGGACTCAACACGTCTACGAGAAGGCCGGCTACCGAAAGATCGGCGAGATAGACGCTGCCGAGGGCTTTCCGCTCATCCAGTACGAGAAGAGGATCGAGAAGTGAGCGCGAACCAGGAGCTCGTCTCGGCCATTCGCGACGGCCTCGCCGAGCGCGCCGATCCCCTAAAAGCCCCTCATATGCAGGCCTATTTGAAGAGCGAGCTGCCCTGTTACGGAGTGACAGTGCCGCTTCAGCGCGAGCTGATCGCCGCGGTCGCCACGCGCTTTCCGCTCGAAAGCTTCGAGGACTGGCGCGACACGGTACTCGAGCTCTGGCGCAGCGCCGAGCGACGCGAGGAGCTCTGCTGCGCCGTTCATCTCACCGGCCTTCGCGCGTACCGCGCCTTCCGAAAACCCGAAGCGCTGCCGCTTTACGAGGAACTGATCGTAACCGGCGCCTGGTGGGACCTCGTAGACGACGTCGCCACGCACCGGCTCGGCCCGCTTCTGCTCGAGTACCCCGAGCCAATGCGAAAGACGATGCTCGCCTGGAGCCGCGACCGCTCGCTCTGGAAGCGGCGCAGCTCGATCATCTGCCAGATCACCTTGAAAGAGAAGACCGACCTCGAGCTTCTCTACGCCTGCATCGAGCCCAATCTCTCCGACGCCGACTTCTTCATCCGCAAGGCGATCGGCTGGGCGCTCAGGTCGTACGTCTACACCAACCCGGGCGAAGTCGTTCGCTACGTCGGGGAGAAGGGCGACCTGCTGAGCCCGCTCAGTAGGCGCGAAGCGCTAAAAAACGTGCCCGGCAACTAGGCTGAAGGCAACCGAGGGAGGATCAACGCATGAGCTACCGCTTTGTAGATGTGAAGGAAGTGGAGCCGCTGTCGGGCGGCCGCATTCGACCAGTGCGAAAGGCACTCGAGATCGAATCCTTCGGGGTCAACGAATTCGAGCTGGCAGCTGGCTCGACCACCTATCCCGAGCACGACGAGCTGAAGACCGGGCAGGACGAGTTGTTCGTCATTCTGGACGGGAGCGGAACGATGACGGTCGACGGCGAGAGCTTCGAGCTCCAACCAGGCCGCTACGTCTACATCACGCCCGAATCCAAGCGCCATATCGATCCCGGCCCGAACGGGTTGCGCTACGTCGCCTTCGGCGCGCCGGCCGCGGGCAAGCACGGCGGCAGGATCTAGGAGTAATGCGCGCCTACCTGATGCAGCTCGGCGTCGTGCCCTACCGAGAGGTCTGGGACTTGCAGCGCTCGCTGGCGGCGGCCGTCTCCCGTGGCGCGATTCCCGACACCGTGATCTTCTGCGAGCACCCGCCGGTGGTCACCGTGGGGCGCCGTACCGAGAAGAGCGAGCTACACGTACCCGAGGGCGCGGCGGTGGAGATCGTCGAGACCGACCGCGGCGGCAAGTCCACTTACCACGGCCCCGGGCAGCTCGTCTGCTATCCAATCCTCGACCTGCATCGCCACGGCGAGAACGTCAAGCTCTACGTGCAGCGGCTCGAAGAGGCGATCATCCAGACGCTGGCGCCGCTCGGCCTTGAAGCGACCCGGATCGAAGGGCTGACCGGGGTTTGGCTGCAGAGCCCGCCCAGGAAGATCGCGTCGATCGGTGTGCGCGTCGCCCGCTGGGTGACGACGCACGGCTACGCGCTCAACGTCGATCTCGACCCTGCTCCTTTCAGCGATTGGATCACCGCCTGCGGGTTGGAGGACGCGGCCTTCACCACCGTCTCCCGCGAGCTGGGGCGATCGGTGACGATCGAGGAGATCCGCCCGCGGGCGGCTGAAGCGATCGCCGAGGTATTCGGGCTCGAGCTCGAGCAGGTGCCGGTGGAAGACGGCGGCAGCGGTCTCTGGCCGCAGCCCGTCCACGCCAAGTTGGGCAGGAAAGAAAGCTGAGATGTCACTTCCCGTCGGCGACCGCCCGCGCCGCCCCGAGTGGATGAAGGTGCGCGCCCCGAGCGCCGACTCGCTCTACGGTGACGTGCGCCGGCTCCTGCACGGCCGGCACCTGCACACGGTTTGCGAGGAGGCGCA
>DATCCQ010000243.1:0-4655 GCA_036511185.1 Gaiellaceae bacterium | reverse complement strand
TCCTTAGATCGCGTTAATAATTGTAAAAACCGTGCGAAGAAGGGATAAACTCGCGTGAAGAAGGGAGCGCCTCCTGGTGTGCGTAAGCGCTCCCTTCGATTTTTTCCGGTCGATCGACCGGTTGGTTTTCAGCGAGTTTTCACCTAGACTTTCGGGTGACCTCCGAGCGAAGGAAGAAAAGAAGAACTGCCAGATGAATAAAACCCTTAGACAGCCGCCTCGAACAATCCAAGACGTCGCGGTCCTGGCGGGCGTGTCGATGGCGACCGTCTCGCGCGTCCTGAACGGGCACCCGGACGTCTCCGATCCCACGCGAGAGGCCGTCCTCCGAGTCGTGCGCGAGTTCGGGTTCTCGAATCACAGGGCCGCGCACGGGCGTATCGTCGGCCGCACGAGTCTGATCGGGGTTGCCGTCCCGGAGGTCGAATCGAGCTACTTCGCGGGCATCCTTGCGGGTGCGGCGGAGGCTCTCTACGAGCGCGACATGCGCGTCGCTCTCTGCCCAACGCACCATGAGCGCGAGCGAGAGGTAGTCCTGCTCGACCGGCTGATGCACGGCACGACCGACGGGGCGATCTTAGTGTTGCCGTACGAGTCGGACGACGAACTGGATACGCTTCTCCACCACGGCTATCCCTTCGTCGTTGTTGAGCCGCGGGCGCTTCTCCGCGACAACATCGCCTGTGTCACGGCGACGCATTACGCCGGCGCAGTGCTTGCGACCAAGCACTTGCTTGAGCTCGGCCACCGCCGCATCGGCGCGATCAAAGGCCCCGACGACCGGCTCGCCAGCCAGGAGCGGCTGAACGGCTTTCGAAGCACGCTCGCGACTGCGGGCATCGTGCCTGATCCAGCGCTCGAGGTCGGCTCCAACTTTAAGTTCGAGACCGGCGAGGAGGCCGCCGCGAAGCTGCTCGATCTCCCGAACCCGCCGACGGCGATCTTCGCCTTTAATGACGAGGTTGCGATCGGCGCGATGCTCGCTGCTCGGGCACGAGGACTGCGAATCCCGGAGGACCTCTCGATCATCGGCTTTGACGACGTACTGCCGGCGCAACTCGCGATGCCGCCGCTGACGACGGTGCGGCAGCCGGTGGCAGAGCTAGGTCGCACCGCTGTGAGCCTTCTCCACCGGCTGATTAACAAGCAGCGGGTCGAGGTGCTGCGCGTTGAACTGCACACAAAACTGATCCTGCGCGAGTCGACCGCACCGCCCCGCGAGCGCGATCTGCGCTAGTCCTTGCGGTGCCGCTGGTTCGAATCCGTCTAGCTGCAAACCACGCTATCCCCGGGGCGAACCGAGGGCAATCAAAGCGTCAATTGCAGACCTCGAGGTAGGCCGGCGTCGAGGCTCCGCTATCGCCGGCGCGCACGCGAGCTAGCTGCTGAGCCCAATCTGTTTCATGAAGCCGACCAGGTCGTAGAAGAGGTTCTCCTCGACGATCTGCCCGTTGTCCCAGCGCGCCACGGTGCAGAAGTCGATCTCGAACGACTTGCCGGTGGGCGGGATCTCGCTTCCGTCCGGCCCTTGCATCGGCCCCGTCATCGTGCCGGTGAAACGCGCTATCGAGCACGTTCAATCGCCAGCGGCAAAAAAGACCCTATAAGGCCTGTTGTCGAGATGCTGATCGGGGAACGTCTTCCAGAAAGCTTTCGATTCGATCGTGTGATTGTCGATTCCGTGGGTCGGCGGCGCACCGCCCGGCCAGGTCACGTCGACGTCCGGCTTGTGCCGCTTCGCGAACACCTCCATGTCCTGCGCATTCCAGGCGTCGTCCAGCGTCTGCATCAGCTGCGTGTTCTGTTCCTCAGTGCTCATCTGCTCGCCCTTTGCGTACGTCATACGCTTACGGCTTCGCGCTCGAAACGAGCCTGCTCTTCAGATGCCCGCTCAGCGATCGGATCGACCCCGAGACGCTCGGTCAGAAGGCGCTGAGCGCGGGGATTGGCAACTGCCCGCAGGGGATATAGAAGATCTAGGTTCAAGCGCCGTGACCCGCGCTTGCGGTATCCGGCCTATCCGATCAGAGGGAGATCAAAGATGAGCAAACGGCAGAGGCTGACGACCGAATCCGGCGCCCCGGTCACAGACAACCAGCACTCGCAGACGGCCGGTCCTGGTGGGCCGGTGCTCATTCAGGACCAGCAGCTGACCGAGAAACTGGCGCGCTTCAACCGCGAGCGCATCCCGGAGCGCGTCGTGCATGCGCGCGGCTCGGGCGCCTTCGGTCACTTCGAGGTCACGCACGACGTCACGCCATATACGCGGGCGCGGTTCCTCTCGCAGGTCGGCAAGAAGACCGATGTCTTCGTGCGCTTCTCGACCGTGGCCGGCGGACGCGGCTCGGCCGACGCGGTGCGCGATCCGCGCGGTTTCGCCGTGAAGTTCTACAGCGAGGACGGGAACTACGACCTGACGGGCAACGACACGCCGATCTTCTTCATCCGCGATCCGCTCAAGTTTCCAGACTTCATCCACTCTCAGAAGCCGGATCCGAACACTAACCGGCAGGAGCCCGACAACGTCTGGGACTTCTTCAGCCTCTCGCCCGAGGCCACGCACATGTTCACCTGGCTGTTCGGCGACCGTGGCATCCCGGCGAGCTTCCGGCGCATGGACGGCTTCGGCTCGCACACCTACCAGTGGGTCAACGCGACCGGCGAGCAGTTCTTCGTCAAGTACCACTTCAAGACCGACCAGGGCATCGAGTGCCTGACGGCCGAGGCGGCCGCGAAGCTCGCGGGCGAGAACCCCGACTCACACCAGGTGGATCTGCACGAGGCGATCGAGCGGGGTGATTTCCCCTCCTGGACGCTCAAGATGCAGATCATGCCGGCGGCCGAGGCGAAGGCTTACCGCATCAATCCCTTCGATCTGACCAAGGTCTGGCCACACGCCGACTACCCGCTGCAGGAACTCGGAAAGCTCGTGCTCGACCGCAACCCGGCCAACTACTTCGCCGACGTCGAGCAGAGCGCCTTCAACCCGGCCAGCTTCGTGCCCGGGATCGGGCCGTCACCCGACAAGATGCTGCAGGGACGGCTGTTCGCCTACGGCGACGCGCAGCGTTACCGCCTGGGGATCAACCACACCCAGCTTCCGGTGAATAGTCCGCACGCCGCCGCCGCGGCCAACTACGGTCGTGACGGCTTAATGCGCGGCGGCGACAACGGTGGCGCGGCCAAGAACTATGAGCCGAACAGCTTTGACGGTCCCGCCGAGACTGGGGAGCCGCTGTACGCTCCGCTGGCCGGCGACGGCTCCAGTGGCAGCTACGAGTGGGACAGCCGCGAGGGCGACGATTTCGTGCAAGCCGGCGCTTTGTACCGCGTCATTGACGAGCCGGCGCGTGCCCGGCTGGTGGCCAACATCGCCGGCAGCCTCTCGCAGGTCTCGAAAGACGAGATCATCGAGCGTTCCGTGGCGCACTTCCGCGCCGCCGACGCCGAGTACGGCGAACGGATCGCGGTCGCGGTGGCGAAGCTACGAGCGGAGTAGGCGGCGACAAACTGGCCATCGCAGCCACGCTCTTTAGGGCCTATCCCGGTAGGAATGTGTGACCGAGGCGGTCAAGCCGTGGATGACAGTGGCCGGAGGGTCGTGAAGGCGCACTGGTAGTGCGGAAAGCGGCCCTGCGGCCGCTGGCGCCGCGGATCGGCCGCGTCGGGTATGCAAGCCTATTGGGATAGGCCCTTAGTTCGGCAGAGACCGCGCTGGACGCGTTCCAAGCGCGGTCTCGGTTCTTAACCGTCGGCATCCACTAAAGTAGCCGGGGCTAAAGACCGTCCCGGAACGAAAGCTGTAGCCAGAAGGATCTCCTACTCGTGTCTCAGATCATGTTCGTCGCACTTCTTCTCCTCGCCGCCGAAGTGGCTGTGTTCTGGCTCGTGCGCTCGACCGTTCGCCGGCTTCGCCCCCGCAGAGCCGGCGTCCAGAAGCGCCAGTCGGAACGCCGGCGCGTGCTCGTTCTCACCGCGCCGGTAGGCGAGGGTCACGTTGCGGCTGCCCGCGCGCTCGTCGCCGAACTGGAGGCGGAGGACAGCGAGCTCGAGGTTGTTCTCCTAGATGCTCTGGACAGCGTCGGATGGGTTCTACGCTTAATCCTCCGCGACCTCTATCGCTGGCAGTTCGGGCACGTGGCGCGGGCCTACGGGCTCGCTTACCGGCTGCTCGAACGCTTCCCGTTCTTCCTCGGTATGGGGCGGCTGGCGCTCGTCTCGCTTGGCTCGCGCCGCGTGCTGCGAATGGTTGAGCAGGTCGACCCTGACATCATCGTCTCGACCCATCCGCCGGTCACCTGCATGCTCGGTCATCTGCGCCGCAGCGGTCGCATTAGCGTGCCGGTGATCGCGACGATCACCGATCTCGACGGGCTCTGCTTCTGGGTCGACGCGGGCGCTGATCTCCACCTGGTCATGCACGAGAGCTGCGTCGAGCAGGTCGAGCGCCTCGCAGGCCCGGGGAGTGCGCGCTGCGCCCGGCCGCTGATCGGGCCTGCCTTCCATGAGCCGAAGACGCGTGCCGAGGCCCGCTGTGCGCTCGGGCTACCCGCGAGCGGCGCGGTCGCTCTCGTCTCGGGCGGTGGCTGGGGAGTCGGTGAGCTGGAGCAGGCAACTCGCGCGGCCTTGACGATCGAAGGTCTCGCCGTCATCTG
>DATCCQ010000242.1:0-4993 GCA_036511185.1 Gaiellaceae bacterium | reverse complement strand
GCGATGGGTCGGTAGTGGTCGGAGTGGTGGCCGTAGTTGTTGGGGTGGTCGTGTCGTGCGACGGGTCGGTAATGGTCGGAGTGGTCGCCGTCGTGGTTCCTGTGGTGGTGGTGGTGTCATCGCCGGACTCGGGATAGACGACGGCATCGGTCGGCAGCGCTGCCAGAAGTTCTTTGAGCTCCGGCTTGGTAAGCGGATCGTTTGGCTTGAAAGAGCTGACGCTGCCGGCCATCAGGTCGTGCGCGACGACGAACTTAATCTGTGGCTTGGCCCAGTTGGGCGTGCTCTGCTTGGCCGCTGCGGCGGGAACGAGCAAGACCGCGAGGCCTGCGCAAGCGAACAGCACCAGCAAGCGAAAGCGTAGATGGCGGTTTTGCACGTACATTCGATCGGCAACGGGGGAGTAGAGCTTGAACCGGCCGGAGCGGGTTTGTTGCTGCCGTCGACCTCCAGCAGCCCGTCGAGCGGTTCCCCTCGAATCGTTCAACTTGCGCAACAAGCCTCCTCCCGAGGGTCAACTCCCGGGCGCCTGCAGTCGATAGCAACGCCAAATATGGGAATTCCCGAGTCGGACTTGCTTCAACCTAGCGAAGAGCCGCGGCGTTCGCGCTTGCACAGCGGTGCCTTGCTGATCCTCCTCTGCCTAATTCTGGTTGCTCTGGTCGGGGTGAGGTGGATGCGCTTGAGCGAAAAAGAGCTGTCCTCGAAAGCGCGCGTTGCCGACATCAAGTTCTCGATCTTGCCGGGCCTGCCGCCGCTGACGATCCGTAAGGGCTCGCCCTATCCGGCGAACGATTCCTGGAAGAACTACCTAGCGAGCGAGCGCACTTGCCCCGGGGGTGAGCGGACAGATCTCCCGCTGGCCGAGCAGGCAAACATCATGACCTGCCTCATCAACTACGCCAGGCAGCAACGGGGCCTCTCGACTCTGAGCCCCGCCTCGCTGCTCAACGAGACAGCCCTGAAAAAAGCCGGCAAGATCGTGCGCTGCAATGAGTTCGCCCACGCCGCCTGCGGTGAGGACCCTGCCGCCGATGTTCGAGCTTTCAACTACTACGGCTCCTGGGGCGAGAATCTCTACCTCGGCGAAGGGCGCCTGGGCGCCCCGCGGGTGGCACTCGACGGCTGGCTCAACTCGCCCGAGCACCGCGAGAATCTCTTTCGTTCGAACTGGCGCTTCGAGGGGATTGCTGTGATTACGGCGGCCCACATCGGTGAATACTCAGATGCAACCGTCTGGGTTAATCAGTTCGGCACGACCTAAGAGCTACGCGGAAAAGACTCAACACGCAGCCGCCGGCCGTAAGGCCTTTTCCGCGCGACGAAAATAGGGCGATTCTCAGGCGGCCTGAGGAATCAACGGGCGCCGGAATTCGAGATGACGCCTGTCCGCGTAGGCGAATGGATGACGGAAAACATCCATCGCCTCGCCCGCCTCGACCTCGATGGCGAACTCTTCTCCGGCCACCTCGTCGACGACGACAACGGCGAGCTGTCCGGACTCCGGGCTCCACAGCAGAGAGACCTCAATCTGGTCGCCGCTGCGGTAGTCGAGTTCCTTGAGCGTCATCTTATTTCGATAGTCGGCAAACACGGTTATTTCCTGAACAGCTGTTGAAAGAAACCTGCCATCGCTACTGAGCGTCGCAGAAACCAAGCCCCCCAGGCAAGGCGGTTACTACGGATCGGCGCACGGTCGATGCCGCAGAGATGGGTACGGTCAGCCACCCTTGATGCCGTCTGCTTCTTGCCTCTCAGGCCTGGGCCCTCGGCCCGGTAAGCGCTCAGTCTGAAAACGGCGGCAAGCCTACCTGCTCGAACTGGGTCATCTGCCGAAACTCCGCGAAGCGCCTCTCGATCTCGGGGAGGGTCAGGCGGGCAACTCGCTCGGTACCGAACTCCTCGACGTTGAAGGAGGCGAGCGTCGAGCCGTAGACGACGGCTGCCCGAAGTAGCTCTTCGGTCAACTCGCCCGACGCGTGCGCGGCCAGGAAGCCGACGAAGCCACCGGCGAAGGTGTCGCCGGCGCCGGTCGGGTCGACCACGTCCTCGAGCGGATAGGCGGGTAGCGAGAAGAGCCCCTGCTCGCTGAAGAGTGCCGCTCCATACTCGCCTTGTTTGACGACTACGAGGCTTGGGCCCCATTCGCGGATGAGTCTGGAGGCGCGGACGAGATTGGGCTCACCGGTTATCTGGCGCACCTCGGCGTCGTTGAGTAGCAGCGCGTCGACCAGCTTGATCGCCTCGATCAGCGAGTCGCGCTCGTTATCGATCCAGTAGTTCATCGAGTCGAGCGCTACGAAGGAGGCGTCACGGCACTGCTCGCGCACCTGCCGCTGAAGATCGGGCTGGATATTGGCCAGAAAGAGCGCTTCCGAGGAGCGGGAGGCATCCGACAGCTTGGGCTGGAAGTCGGCGAAGACGTTCAGCCGCGTCTCCAGCGTCTTGGCCGTATTCAGGTCGAAGTCGTAGTGCCCGCGCCAGAAGAAAGTCTCGCCGTCCGGAACGACCTCCAGGTCGCGGAGGTCTATTCCTCGCGCCTCCAGCACCGCGCGCTCGTCGGCGCCGAAGTCACCGCCGACGACGCCCACCAGGCGGATATCGGTGAAGAAACTAGCGGCCAGCGAGAAATGCACGGCTGCGCCGCCGAGCACGCGTTCGCGCTTTCCAAAGGGGGTCGCGATGCTGTCGAACGCGACCGAGCCGACGACTGTCAGAGCCATAGAGCGCAAGCCTAGCGGGGCTTCGTCTCGCGCAAAGTGTGAACGCGCTCGCCGAAAGACGGTGCCCATCAGTAACGTATTAGGAGATGACGACCTGGCAGCCCTCCTCTTGGCGCGAGTTCCCCGCGGCGCAACAGCCGGATTGGCCGAGTCGTGAGCTTGCCGACGAGGTCGTGGAAGAGGTTCGCTCTCAGCCGCCGCTCGTATTTGCGGGGGAGGCCCGCCGCTTGCAGGAAGCGCTTGCTCAGGTTGCCGTCGGTAAGGCCTTCTGCCTGCAGGCCGGCGACTGCGCGGAGTCCTTCCACGAGCACTCGGCGCCCGCGATCCGCGAGCGCTTGAAGGTGATCCTGCAGATGTCGGCCGTCCTGACCTACGCGGCCAGTGTCCCGGTGGTGCGCCTGGCCCGCATGGCCGGCCAGTTCGTGAAGCCGCGCTCCTCGCCGACCGAGAAAATCGGCGATCTCGAGATTCCCGCCTTCCGCGGCCACATGATCAACAGCGAGGAAGAGACGGCAGAGGCGCGCGTTCCCGACCCGAGCCGCATGCTCAGGGCCTACAACCAAGCCGCCTCGACGCTCAACCTGCTGCGCGCTTTCACCAAGGGAGGGTACGCAGATCTCTCGCAGGTGCACGTCTGGAATCAGGAGTTCGTGACCGCCTCGCCCGAGGGCCGGCGCTACGAGCAGATCGCCAGCGAGATCGACCGGGCGCTCGCCTTCATGGCCGCTTGCGGCGTAGACATGCACAATTCCGCCCTGCACCAGGTCGACATCTGGACCTGCCACGAGGGCCTGCTGCTCGACTACGAAGAGGCGCTCACCCGCCGCGACCCGCTCAGCGGCGACTGGTTCGACTGCTCCGCGCACATGCTCTGGATCGGTGAGCGCACACGCCAGCCGGACGGGGCTCACGTCGAGTTCTTCTCGGGCGTGCACAATCCGATCGGCGTCAAACTGGGCCCCGGCGCAACCTCCGAGCAGGTGCTCGAGCTCTGCGAGGGCCTCGATCCCGAGAAGATCGCCGGCCGCCTCACACTGATCACGCGCATGGGCGCCGGCAAGATCGAGCAGAAGCTACGCCCGCTGCTGGCCGCCGTGCGCGACTCCGGTCACCAGGTCGTCTGGATCTGCGATCCGATGCACGCCAACACCTTCACAACCGAGAGCGGTCGCAAGACACGTCGCTTCACCGACATCATGGCCGAGATCGAGGGCTTCTTCACCGCCCACAAGGCCGAGGGCACCTGGCCGGGCGGCGTGCACCTGGAGATCACGGGTGGCGACGTGACCGAGTGTCTCGGCGGCGGCGAGAAGCTGTCCGAAGCGAAGCTCGAAGAGGCGTATCAGACGCTCTGCGATCCGCGCTTGAACGCGCGCCAGTCGCTCGATCTGACCTTCCATATCGCCGAGTTGCTGCGCCGCTAACCGCGTTAGCCCGGTTCGATGCCTCGACATCGGCCGGTAGATGGGGCACTATTTCGGTACCGGCGTTGGTTCCGGGTTGCCGGCTCGTTCGTAATTGAGCGTTTGGCAACCCAGGAGACAACGTGAAACGTTACTTCGCAAGAAAACTAGGCACCTACGGTGCAACGTTCTTCGCCGCGGTGACGATCGATTGGGCGATTCCGCACCTGATGCCCGGCGATCCGATCAAGACCTTGCTCGCTCGAATAGCGATCAGGGATCAAGCGACCTACGATCGGCTATACGCGCAGTTCGCCAGGTCGTTTAGAACCGATATCCCTCTTTGGAAGCAGTACTACTACTTCTGGGTTTCGCTTTTTCACGGCGATCTCGGAGTCAGCATCATGCTCTTCCCGACGAAGGTGACTACGATCATCTCCCGCTCGGCTCCTTACACTCTCGCGCTGTTAATCCCCGCCATCTTGCTCAGTTAGTATGTGGGCAACAAGGTTGGCGCATTGGCGGCACGAAGGAAGGCGCTCGACAATACGGTGCTTCCCGTCTCCTACGCGCTCACTGCGACTCCCTACCTGTGGTTCGCGATGGTTTTAGCGTGGGTACTGGCCTTCATCTGGAGGATTTTCCCCGGGAGCCTCGGCTACGACGCGACGCAGATGCAGGGGTGGAATCGCAGCTTCATCATCAACCTGCTCTACCACTGGTTCCTGCCCTTCATGTCGCTCTTCCTGATATCCGTCGGCGGCTGGGCGATCGGGATGCGGAACATGATCATCTACGAGCTGGAGTCGGACTACTCGCACTATCTGGAGTCGCTCGGAGCGCCTAGAAAGCTGGTGCGTAAGTTCG
>DATCCQ010000241.1:0-3442 GCA_036511185.1 Gaiellaceae bacterium | reverse complement strand
CTGGCTCGACTCGAGCACTGGTTCTTCCACCACGACGACGAAGCAACGGGCTAGCGCCGCTCGCGGTCAGGAGCGGTCGCGAGGCGCCAGCTTCACCACGAGCTGACAGTCGAGCGCCTCGCCGATTCGCAGCAGTGTGTCGATCCGCGGCGGCCGGCCGCCGCGCTCCAGCCGCGCAATAGCCGATTGCGTGGTTCCGGTCAGCTCGGCGAGCTGCCTCTGCGAGAGCCCGCGCGCCAGACGCTGCTCGGCGACCTGCTCAGCTATCTGGGCGAAGAACCATCCTCCGTCGCCAACTCCCGCGATGCGCTTGAGCGCCCGTTCCTTCAAACGCTCGAACGCTCTTTCCTCGGTCATAGCTAGAACATAGCAGCTGTGCTATTCAAGTGCGAACCGGCCCGGCGAATTGGCCCGGTCGTGTGGCATGCTCGTGCCGATGCGAATAGCTCTTATTGTCAACGGCCAGGCGACGCGCGTGACGGAAGCCAGCGTTCGCGGCGTGGAGGAGGCTCTGAGCCGCGCCGGCACGGTCAGCACGGTCGAGACCAGCGCCCCGCGCGACGCGATCACGCTGGCCCGGGAAGCGTGCAGCACGGCCGACGCGATCGTGGTCTTCTCCGGCGACGGTGGCTACAACGAGGTGCTCAACGGCCTCGAGCGAGATATTCCCGTTGGCTTCGTGCCCGGCGGCGGCACCAGCGTCTTGCCGCGGGCGCTCGGGCTTCCCCGCGATCCGATCGCCGCGGCGAGGCAGATCGCGGAGGCCGTCGCCGATACGCGGACGCGGCGCATCTCGCTCGGCAGCGTCAACGGCTATCGCTTCGCCTTCGAGGCCGGTATCGGCATCGACGCAGAGGTCGTGCGTCGAGTCGACAGGCTGGGACGCGACGAGTCAGGCCGCCGCCCCGGCGACTATGCCTTCGCCCGCTCGTTGGTAGCCGTTATTCGCGAGCGGCGCCGTTCGCTCGAGCAGACGATCGAGGTACGCGAGCTCGGCCGCGCCGCCTTTGCCGTGATCTGTAACGGCGACCCCTCTACCTTCGCCGGCCCGGTGCCGTTGCGCTTCGCTCCAGCCGCCCGCTTCGAGCTCGGCCTCGACCTCGTAGCTCCTGTGCGCTTGCGACATCGCTCGATGGCGCGACTCGCCCTGACCATGCTCACCGGTCACCTCCCGCGCGCCGACGATGCTCTCTACGGGCACAACCTCGACCGCATCGAAATCGTTTGCGATCACCCGGAGCCGCTGCACGCCGACGGCGAGGATCTCGGCGACGTGACCTCGGCCGTATTCGAGTGTCAGCGCTCGGCGGTCTCGGTTTTCGTCTGAGCTCTACGCCTAACCCAGCAGTCTCGACGAGCTCTGCGACTACACTGCTGCCGTGGGCCTCTGGTACTGGCTCGGTGTTGCGCTCGGTCTCGGAGTCGCGCTCGGCGTCGCGACCGGCGCCTTGCTGGCGCCCTTTCGGAGCGCCGCTTTACTGTCTGCCGTAATTGCGGCGCTGGGCGGTTATGCGTTGGCTGTATTCGCCTTGACTACCTTGCACGAACTCGGCCCAGTGGCGTCTCTTGCGGGAGCGGCCGGAGGCATCGCCGGCGGGTTTTTCAGCGCCGAACTGGCCCGGCGCACGCTGAGACGCGGCGGTACTCGCGGAGCGACGGCAATCCTGCTTTTCGGCGCCGCGCTGATCGCAGCCGCTCTGGCCTTCATTCCGGCGCTCGGATACGTCGAAACCGTGCTGGCGGGAATACTTGCCGTGCGGTTACTGCGTAGGGGTGGCGACCGTTTCGCCGGGCTCCGCACTCTCGCACGCGACTGATGCGCAAACTCATTCTGATCGTCATCGACGGCCTTACTCCGACCATGCTCGAGCGGGGGATCGAAGACGGCTCGGCTCCGACCATCTCGCAGCTCGTCGCGGCCGGACAACTCGGGCGCGCGATCTCGGTCTTTCCCTCTCTCACCCCTGTCTGCCTGACCACCATCGTCACCGGAGCGCAGCCGGGCGTTCACCACATCCCGCATCTGGTCTGGTTCGATCGCGGGCAAGGACGAATCGTCGAGTACGGCTCCTCGTTCGCCGCCGCGCGCCGCTCGGGCGCCCTGCGCTGGTGGCGAGACACCATCTACGCAATGAATGCCGAGCATTTGAGCAAGCAGGCGGTCACCGTCTTCGAGGCGCTCGAGGATCACGGCCTGCGGGCGGCCGGGATCAACGTGACCTGCTTCCGCGGCCGCACCCGCCACCTGCCGCTGGTGCCCGGAGTGACGCAGTCGGTACTCGCTCCGAGCCGCTTCTTCTTCTACGGCCTCTTCGAGTCGCAAGACACCGGCACGTCGGCGACGGCCGTCTTCAAGCGAGGAAGTGGCTCGGTAGACGACTACGCGGAGACTGCCGGACGTTGGCTCGTGACCCGCGACGACTTCGATTTCCTCTTCTACTACCTATCCGACTACGACTACATGTCGCACGCACTTGGCCCGGAGGGCGCCGGTGAGGCTCTCCACCGCGCCGACCGCTCGATCGCCACAATCGTCGAGGCTGCCGGGGGTATCGACTCCTTCCTCGAGCGCTACGACGTGCTGCTCTGCTCTGACCATGGCCAGACGCAGGTCAGGGAGGGCGTGCAACTCGAGCGTTGCCTCAACGACCTGACGCTCTCCGGACGGCGTGCTTCACGCCGGGCGCAGCTCGTTCTCACGGCGTCGAACCGGGCTGCGATGGTCTATCGCCTCGCGAGCTGTCCGCTCGAGAGCGCCGAATTGGCGCTGAAGCTGGAAAGTGACCCGAGCGTCGAGGTGGTCTGCTACCGCGATGGGGACGATGCGGTCGCCCGCAGGGCAGGCGCCGAGTTTCGCTTCGCCCCAAGCGGCGAGGGCTGGCGGACGAGCGGCGAGGCAGGAGTTCTCGATCAGCCACGTGCACTCGAGCGCCTCTGGTCGGCGCTCGAGAACCCCAACGCCGGTGAGTTGCTGATATCGGCCGCGCCGGGATTCGAGTTCGCCGACATCGCCGGCCGCCACCATGCCGTCGGTGGCTCGCACGGCTCACTCGAACTGGGCGACTCGGAGGTACCGATACTGGCCGTCGGGCTTGAGCGGCTGCCCGCGAGCATCGCCGAGATCACGTCGACCGTGCTCAAGCACTTCGGCATCGAGCCGCCAAACTATTCGATCGTCGCACCGCGTGCCGCGTGAGCGAAGACGTGCTGAGAGGACGAAACAAGTAACGATGAAGAGCATCCGCCGGGTAAAGGTGGTCGCCAGTGGCGACGTACAGGGAGTGGGGTTTCGCTACTGGACGCGTTCTCGGGCTGCGTCGCTCGGAGTGAGCGGCTGGGTGCGGAACACGCCCTATGGGAACGTCGAAGCCGTCTTCGAGGGTCCGGCCGAACACGTAGAGTTGCTCGTTCGCTGGTGTCGGGAAGGGCCGTCGTCGGCGTA
>DATCCQ010000240.1:0-10092 GCA_036511185.1 Gaiellaceae bacterium | reverse complement strand
ACCGATCTCGACGGCCGCAGCACCTTACCCGGGCTCTACGCGGCCGGAGAGTGTGCTTGCACGGGCGTTCACGGTGCGAACAGGCTGGCTTCGAACTCATTGCTGGAATGCGTTGTGTTTGGTCGGCGTGCGGCGCTTGCGGCGCTGGCGGATGCGCCACTCGACTTCCAGCCCGAGCAGCCCGAAGCGCTTTCCAGCGAAGTCGATCGAGTCGATCAAAAGCTGCGCGAGCAGATGTGGCAAGGGGCGGGGCTGGTGCGAGACGCAGCCGGACTGGAGCCGCTGCTCAAGGCCTCGGCGCTGGTTCCGCGCTTGGTGGCTGAGTGCGCGCTGCATCGCCGCGAGAGCCGGGGCGTTCACTTCCGCGCCGACTTCCCGATCGAAGAGCCGGAGCTGGCCGTCCACACAGTTCTTCACCAGGGGCAAGAGCCGCTGTTCGAGCAATGGAGCTGACGCAGACAGAGCTGGAGCGCGCGTTCGCCGATGTGGTCGCGCGGGCGCTGGCCGAGGATATCGGCTCCGCTGATCTCACCAGCGAGGCGCTCTTTAGTGCCGACGATCGCTGCGAAGCGGTGATCCTGCTCAAAGAGGAGGGAGTCCTCTGCGGACTGCCCGTCGCCCGCGCCGCTTTCCGGAAGCTCGACGAGGCGATTGAGCTCGAGCGGCTGGTCGGGGAGGGCGCGTTCGTGACCGAGGTGCCGCAAGAGGTCGTGCGCATAACCGGTCACACACGGGCGATTCTCGGCGCCGAACGGGTCGCGCTTAATTTGACCGGGCGGCTATCCGGGATCGCCACGCTGACGAGGAAATTTGTTGGGGCGGTCGAGGGCACCGGGGTGGCTATTCTCGACACGCGCAAGACGACGCCCGGGCTGAGGATTCTGGAGAAGTACGCGGTTCAGGTTGGCGGTGGCGTCAATCATCGCCTCGGTCTCTATGACGCCGTGCTCGTCAAGGACAATCACCTGCGTCTGGCCGGCGGCGTGGAGAAGGCGGTTCGTCGCCTGCGCAGCTCGGTCCTGCTGCCGCTGGAGGTCGAGGCCGACACGCTCGAGCAGGTCGAGCAGGCGCTCGAGCTTGGTGTGGAGCGCGTCCTGCTCGACAACATGAGCCCGTCTGAGGTGGCCAGTGCAGTGAAGCTGGTTGCTGCCCGCGCTCAGCTGGAAGTGTCGGGCGGTGTCACGCTCGACAATGTGCGCGCCTACGCGGAGACGGGAGTTAATGCGATATCGATCGGTGCTCTGACGCACTCCGCCCGCTCGCTGGACGTCTCACTGGAGGTGCTGGAGCCTTGACAAGCGAGCTGGTTGAATCGCTGCAGGACGAGATTCGGTCTCTCGCGCGCGCGCGCGAGGCCGTAATCCTCGCTCACAACTACCAGTTGCCCGAGGTTCAGGACGTTGCCGATTTTGTGGGTGACTCGCTTGGGCTGTCACGCCAGGCGGCGAGTGCCGAGGGCCGGGCGATCGTGTTTTGCGGCGTCCACTTCATGGCCGAGACGGCGAAGATCCTCTCGCCGGAGAAGACCGTCCTGATTCCCGATCTCGCGGCCGGTTGCTCGCTGGCCGACTCGATCGACGCCGATCAGCTGCGGGCCTGGAAGGCGAAGCGCCCGGGCGCTGTGGTCGTCTCCTACGTCAACACCTCCGCTGCGGTCAAGGCCGAGAGCGATTACTGCTGCACCTCGGGCAACGTGCGTGCGGTGATCGAGTCGATTCCGGCCGACAAGGAGATCCTCTTCTTGCCCGATCTCTACCTCGGTCTCTGGGCCGAGCGGGTGAGCGGGCGCCGGCTCCATCTCTGGCTGGGTGAGTGCCACGTACACGCCGGTATTCGGCCAGGGGACGTCGATCGCGTCTTGGCCGAAGATCCAGACGCCGAGCTGCTCGTACACCCCGAATGCGGTTGCGCCAGCCAGGCGATGGCTTTCGCCGGCGATCGAGCGCACATCCTCTCGACCGAGGGAATGCTGACCTTCGCCGAGCGCAGCGAGGGCGATCGCTTCAAGGTCGCGACCGAGGTCGGGATCCTGCACCGGCTGCATAAGGAGCTGCCCGGCAAGAGCTTCGAGCCCTTGAACAGCGAGGCCGTCTGCCGCTTTATGAAGATGATCACGCTCGAGAAGTTGCGCGACTCGCTGCGCGATTGGCGCTACGAGGTGACGGTCGACCCGGAGATCGCGGCCCGCGCCCGCACGGCGATCGAGCGCATGGTGGCAACCGGCTGAAAGAGCCCGGCCCGAAACGGGCCGAAAAACCTCAGCCGGTTGGCCAGCTCGTGCTCTGCTGATTCAGGTCGAGGCTTCCGCCGTCTTCGCAACCGTCGGGAAGGCTGTATTCGTCAGGCATGCTTGGCTGCTCGACGGCGAGGTAGTGGGCGGCCACGGCACTTGCCTCGGCGGGCGGAGAGCCGAGGCGCTCGGCGACTTGGGCCGCCGTTTGGATCGCGTAGCACTGAGCCTCACTCTCGCTCCGGACGCCGCGCAGGTGCTGGGATTCGTGGCTGAGCACGAGCACCGCGTAGACGGCTCGCTCGACCTTGTCGGAGCAGTAGGTGGTGCCGAAGACGCAGGCGAAGTCGGCGCGCTTGCGGGTTGTTACGTAGGCGGAGAGGTCTTGGCAGACGTGGGTCTCGAGCTGGGTCGTGTTGCTTGGCTTGCCGTCTGCGTCGAACCTCACCGATCCTCCGTGGCCGCTGATATCGATCAGTCCACGCAGGAAGCCGGGGCAGTCCACGCTCACCGATCGGCCGGCGATCTCGCTTGCAACGCCGCTGAGCCTGTGGTCCAAGCTCAGCTCACGGTGAGCTTCCCAGAAGATGAGCAGCAGAGCGACGAGGGCCAGGGCCAGGAGCACGCGCACGCTTCCAGTTTCGGCAGCAAGAGCCCGCTGCGTTAGGAACGAGCGTTGAGGCGGCCGAGGCGTGGATGGCAGAGGCCGCATCGACGACGCCGACCTGGCGAGCCTCCATGCCAGAGTCGCTTGCACGCCGTGGTGGCGGTGTTGTCGTAGCAGGTATCGTCTTTAATTGTGGTGATTAAAAACTGCTCCGAAAGCGGGGGAAAGGCTAGAGGCGGTCGGACGGCGACCGGCCTAGTACGCGCACGGTTTGGCGGGCTCGGCGCTGTTCTCACGCTCTTCGTCACGCTCGCCTCGCTCGCGCTGCCGACACCTGCGCTGGGAGCGGTGCCGAGCGGCTTCACGGCCTGTGCGAGCGCGAGTGGTTTCTATTGCGGGCAGGTCGTCGTGCCCGTGGATCGCAGCGGCCTCGGCGTTCCCGTGACCACGACGATAACTCTGAAAGTGATGGTGAGACCGGCTCAGGTCGCCGCTACCGACGGGGCTATTTTTGCGCTCGCCGGGGGGCCTGGCCAGGCGGCCAACCCATACGCCGCCGAGTTCGCCAGCGCACTCGCGCCTGCTCTCAAGACGCGCGACTTGGTCGTCTTCGATCAACGAGGTACTGGAGCCAACGCGCTCGCCTGCCCGCTGGCAGAGAAGGCGCTGACTTTCCAGGAGTACATAAAGCGTTGCGCCGACGAACTGGGCGCGGCGCGCTCGTACTACACGAGTAAAGACTCCGCCCTGGATATCGATGCTGTGCGCGAGGCGGTCGGTGTCGACAAGGTGACTATTTTCGGCGTCTCCTACGGCACCTATGTGGCCCAGCTCTACGCCAGGCTTTTCCCAGCCCACACGGCCGCGCTTGTGCTCGATTCGGTGGTTGCCTCGACCGGAATCGACGCCTTCCTGCGCTCCAACTTCACCTCGATCTACGGCGTGCTGAACGCAAATTGCGCGAAGAACCTCTGTCGCGGTATTACCGGCACGCCCTATCGCGATTTCGAGCGGCTGGTCGCCCGTGCCCGGGCCAAGGGCGCTCTGAGCCTGCGCTACGTCAACGCCGCGGGGAAGGTGCACGGCGCGACGGCGAGTCAGGCTGACCTCTTCTTTTTAGTGGCCGAGATATTCAGTCTCGACGCCACGGTACGGGCCCGCCTACCAGGCGCGGTCAGCTCGGCCCTCGCCGGCGATCCCTATCCATTGGGGCGCCTGTTTGCGCCGTCTTCATCGGGGACGATTTCGAACGCGGAATTGAGCGACACGTTGTATGTAGCCACGAGGTGCACCGAGGAGAGCTTCCCCTGGGTGGCAAGTGACAGCTACGGCGTCCGTAGGGACAAACTGACCAGCGCGCTCGGCGGGATAGCGGCGAGCACCTTCAACCCCTTCTCGTCAGGGACCGCTCTCACTCTCTCGGATATCAACTACTGCCTCTACTGGCCGGCTCCGACAGTTCCTGTCGATTCCACTGTGACCGCTCCTTTGCCGGACATCCCGGTACTGATTCTCAGCGGCCAAGAGGACAATGTGACTCCGGCCGCCGAGGGGAAAGAAGTAGCCGCGCTGTTTCCGCAGGCCACGCGCTTGAGCGTTCCCTATACGGGGCACAGCGTTATCACCAACGTTTGGCCGAATGCCAGCTCCTGCGTCGTGCGGGCGCTCGCCAGCTTTTTTGGTAGCACCGCCGTAGCGTCGTGTGAAAACGTCACTCCCTTCTTCAGGCCCGTGAAGCGCGACCCCGTCTCGCTGGCCAAGGTCACGCCGGTGAAATTGAAAGGAATTGCCGGTCAAACCGTGGGAGCCGTTCTCGGTACGCTCAGCGACGTTTCGGTCACGGAGCTTTCGAGCTCGGGGCCGACGGCTGGGCTGCGTGGCGGCTACTTCAAGGGAGCCTTGACGAATCTGCGGCTGCGCAAGGTCGTCTACGTGCCCGGCGTTGTCGTCAGCGGGAATATTAATCTCGTCAGCGGGCAGGCCAAGGTGACCGTCAGCGGTACCGGCGCCCGCGGCGAGTTGGTCATTCACCGCTACAAGAAGATCACCACGGTGAAGGGGACGCTCGACGGGAAGCGCCTGAGCATCAAGACGCGCACCTCTTTGAACGACTCCGTCGTGGCTACCCGTTTGCCCGGCTTGCTAAGCGCGGCTCTCGCCACGCGCTCGTCCCGTTAGAGCTCGTTCCAGCAGTATTTCGGGGGGAAGTAGGCTACCCGCGTGAGAGTTTTCATCATCGGCGCGGCGAGCCTGCTCGATTCGAGCCCGGGTGAGCGTCTGCGTGGGTCGCTTGGTGTACTCGCGGTCGAGATTGCAGGGGGCGAGAGGTGAGCGAGAACGAGCGTTTGCGAGTGGTTCAGTTCCTGCGCGCGCTCGACGACGCGATCTGCGAACGGCGGGAGACGTTCCCCGGAGGGGTGGCAACGCTCTCGGATAGCGAGCTGCCGGGCGTCCTGAACATGAACCTGCTCAGGGTCGAATCACTGGCCGATCGTCTCTCGCTACAGGAGCTCAAGTCGGAGGCCGAACGGATCGCGGGCGAGGCCGAGAAGCTGCAGAGCCGGCTCGCCTTTCGCCGTGTGATCGCCTATGACGAGGAAATCGGTTCGAGGATCGCGCTCGGCTTCGAGCAACTCGAGCGCTGGCAGGCCGAGCGCGTCGTCTTGATGGCCCAACACGGCAGGCCCGATCGCGTCGCCGATGCGGGCTTCGTGCGCGAGGTCGGGATCGAGGAGCTGGAGCCCACCAGGAGGCGCTTCCTGCTCGATCGCTCCGCCGGCAACGAGGAGCTCGTTCGCCAGGAGCTCGCGGTGCCGCGCAGGCTCGCCGCGGTCGGTGAGATGCGCTTCTTCGCGGCCTTCGTCGAGAACGAGATCCGCTCCTTCTGCGAGCTGTACAGCGACGACAGCGGCGTCGCCGTCGTCCGCTCGGTCGCGACCTTGAAGGCCCACCGGCGCGCCGGTCTGGCGCGGGCTACCGTCTCGCAGGCCGTTCGTCGCAGCCAGGCGCTCGGTCACGAGCTCACCTTCTTGCGCGCCGTCCACGACGACTGGCCAAAGAACCTCTACGGCGAACTTGGATTCGATGCGATCGGGATGATCTATCGCTTCGCGGGACGGCTGTTCTCCGAAACGCCGTAGCCGGCCGAGACTAAGGGCCTATCCCAGTAGGCCCGCACAACCGATGCGGCCGATTCGCGGCGCCAGGAACCACCCGATCCACTCACCGCACTACCAGTGCGCTTTCGCGGCTCGTGCGGCCCCCGGCATCCACGCCTCGACCGCCTCAGCCGCGCCTTCCTACCGGGATAGGCCCTAAACCACTTCGGGCCCGAGAATCTCCTCCAGTGTTTCGCGGCGCCGGATCAGACGCGCCCGGCCGTCGGAGACGAGCACCGCCGCCGGTCGGGTCATGAGGTTGTAGTTGGAGGCCATGCTGAGCGTGTAGGCGCCGGTATCGGGAACCGCCAGCAGGTCGCCGCGCTTCGGCTCCGGTAGCGCAACGCGCCTGACCAGAATGTCGCCGGCCTCGCAGTGCTTGCCACAGACCGTATAGGAGCGGTCGCTCGGCTCGGCGGCGCGATTGGCAAGCAAGGCCTCGTAACGGGCGCCGTAGAAGAGCGGGCGCGGGTTGTCGGAATAGCCGCCGTCGACCGCTACCCAGGGCGGGCCTTCGGCGGGCTCCTTGACGACGCCGACCGTGTAGATGGTGAAACCGGCCTCGCCGACGAGTGAGCGGCCTGGTTCGATGATCAGGCCGGGACGGGGGAGGCCGTGCGCGGCGAAGTCGCGTGTCAACCGCGCCTCGACGTCGCCGATCCACTCGGCGATCGAGGGCGCCGGCTCGTCTTCGGTGTATTGGATCCCGAGCCCGCCGCCGACGTCAACCACCGCCGGCGCCCAGGCCAGCTCGCTGCGGCAGACGGCGACGAAGCCGGCCAGCCAGTCGAGCAGCATGCGCGGCGCCGCCAGGTCGAGCAGCTGCGAGCCGAGGTGAATGTGCAACCCGGCCATCTCCATCCCGAGCGAAGTGCCGAGGCGCACGGCCTCGATCGTCTGCTCCGGCGTCAGGCCGAACTTCGAGCCGAGGTGCGCGGTCTGGATCGCCTCGTGCGTGTCGACCTCGATGCCCGGCGTGACGCGGACAAGCGCCCGCTTGATGCCTGCCGCCGCCGCCCGCTCGACCTCGTCGGGCGCGTCGAGGACGAGGTAGAGCACATCGGCTTCGGCGGCCGCGCGCAGCTCCTCGTCGCTCTTGTTGTTACCGTGGACGACGATCTTTTCGCCGTCGATTCCCGCTGCCAGAGCGACCTTCAGCTCTCCCAACGTCGAGACGTCGGCGCCCACGCCCTCCTCTGCGAGCAGACGCAGCACGGCCACGTTGGGGAAAGCCTTCGAGCCGAAGACTACGAGCGCGTTCGGCGCCGCGTCGCGGTAGGCGCGCGCCCGTGCCCTCAGCGTCTGCTCGCAGTAGACGATCAGCGGCGTGCCGAACTCGCGCGCCAGCTCGGAAGCGCGCAGGCCTCCGACTTCCAGCTCGCCCTGCTCGAGGCGGGCGCTGTCGGGAAAGAGATCCAAAACGGACACCCCGCGAGCTTAGCGATACGACATCGCTGCGACGAATCTCGTCCGCCCTGCCGTAATCTGGGTCTGGACGCGAACGAGGAGGATATCGAGATGCCCGATCACCATCCTGTTCCCGGCAGTTGCCTCTGTGGCGGCGTGCGTTTCGAAATCGAGCCGCCGTTCAAGATCGCCAGCTACTGCCACTGCGGGCACTGCCGCAAGCGCTCTGGCAATTTCGGCTCAACCTCGATCGAGGTTCCCGTCGAGCAGATGCGACTACTCTCGGGCGAGGAGTTGCTCGAGCGCTGGCAACCGTCGCCTGGACTGGCCGTCAAGGTCTTCTGCAGGCGCTGCGGATCGAGCCTGTTCGGCACTCGAGAGCCGGAAGCCCCGACGGTCTGGGTGCGCATGGGCGCGCTCGACGCCGATCCCGAACTGCGCCCGAGCCGACATGTCTGGGCCGGTTCGGCGCCGGCCTGGCTCCCGCTTCCCGAGGACGGGCTACCGCACTACGCGAGCTGGCCACCCGCCGCCTGATGTAGCTTTCAAAGGCCATGAACGACGAGCCCGACAAGACAATGAGCGAAGACGCCTACGATCCCCAGTCGATCGAGCCCAAGTGGCAGGCGCTCTGGGCGAGCGAGCACGCCTTCGCGGTGCCGAACCCTGCGCCCGGCACACCGGAGTGGGACGAGCGCTCGACCTACGTGCTCGAGATGCTGCCCTACCCCTCCGGCGAGCTGCACATGGGCCACGTCAAGAACTACACGCTCGGCGACGTCGTCGCTCACTTCCGGCGGCGAAACGGCTGGAAGGTCATGCGCCCGATGGGCTACGACGCCTTCGGTCTGAACGCGGAGAACGCCGCCATCAAGGAGGGCGGCCAGCCGCGCGAGATCACCGAGCGGAACATCGCTCGTATCAAAGAGCAGATGCTGCGCATGGGCTGGGCGATCGACTGGGACCGGGAGATCTCGACCCACACGCCCGAGTACTACCGCTGGACGCAGCTGCTCTTCCTCAAGCTGCACGAGCGCGGCCTGGCCTACCGCAAGGAGTCGCTCCAGAACTGGTGCCCGAAGGATCAGACCGTGCTGGCCAACGAGCAGGTCGTGGACGGGTGCTGCGAGCGCTGCGGCACGGAGGTCGAGAAGCGCTCGCTCGAGCAGTGGTTCTTCCGCATCACCGACTACGCCGAGGCGCTGCTCGATGAAATGAGCCTGCTCGAGCACTGGCCCGAGCGCGTGCTGACCATGCAGCGCAACTGGATCGGCCGCTCGGAGGGCGCAGAGGTCATCTTCCGCGTCGAGAATACCGAGATCGACGTGCCCGTCTTCACCACGCGCCCGGACACGCTTTTCGGCGCCACCTTCTTCGTGCTGGCGCCCGAGCACCCGCTCGTCGCCGAGCTCGTGGCCGGGCGGCCCGAGGAAGAGGCGGTGCGCGCTTACGTCAAGCAAGCGCAGGGGCGCTCGAGTATCGAGCGCGAGGAGAAGGCCAAGGACGGCGTCTTCACCGGCCGCAACATGGTCAACCCGGTCAGCGGCAAGCGGATCCCGATCTGGGTCGCCGACTACGTGCTGATGGAGTATGGAACCGGCGCGATCATGGCAGTGCCGGCCCACGACGAGCGCGACCACGCCTTTGCCCGGCAGTACGAATTGCCGATCGTGCAGGTGATCGCGCCGAGCGAGGGCGAGGTGGACGTTCAAGCCGAGGCCTACGTCTCCAGCTCGACGGACGACGTCCTCGTCAACTCGAGCGAGTTCTCGCGGCTGGCGAGCCCCGAAGCGAAGCGTTCGATCATCAACTGGCTGAGCGCTGTGGGCGTCGGCGAGGGAAAGGTCATCTACCGCCTGCGCGACTGGCTGATCTCGCGCCAGCGCTACTGGGGCTGCCCGATCCCGATCGTCTACTGCGACGAGTGCGGCATCGTGCCGGTGCCGGCAGACGAGCTGCCGGTGCTGTTGCCGGAGATCTCCGACTTCCTACCCAAGGGCCGCTCGCCGCTCGCCGCGGCCGAGGAGTGGGTGCAGGTGAAGTGCCCGAATTGCGGCGGCGCGGGCAGGCGCGAGACCGACACCCTGGACACCTTCGTCGATTCCTCCTGGTACTTCATCCGCTACTGCGACCCGCACAACGCTGAAGCGCCCTGGGACCGCGAGATCGTCGACCATTGGATGCCGGTCGACCAGTACATCGGCGGTGTCGAGCACGCGATCCTGCACCTGATGTATGCGCGCTTCTTCACCAAGGCGCTCGCCGACATGGGCTTGCTCGGCTTCCGCGAGCCCTTCGCCCGGCTCTTCACGCAGGGGATGATCCACTATCGCGGCGCGAAGATGTCCAAGTCCAAGGGCAACGTGGTGATGCCGAACCCGTATATCGAGCGCTTCGGCGCCGACGCGGTGCGCCTGAACATCCTCTTCATGGGCCCGGCCGACCAGGACGCCGAGTGGCAAGACAGCGGCGTCGAAGGCACCAGTCGTTTCCTGGGTCGGCTCTGGCGCACGACGCTGGAGGCGGCCGGCAAACCTACGAACTCGGAGGTGACGCCGCTGGTGCGAAAAGCGCACCAGACGATCGCCAAAGTCACCGACGACATCGACCGCCGCTTCGTCTTCAACACCCCGATCGCGGCGGTGATGGAGCTGGTCAACGAGATCAACCGCACTCCCGAAGACCCTGGT